>JANPLP010000070.1:0-9644 GCA_031426595.1 Planctomycetia bacterium
CCACTGGTTTGAGTGCAGCCTATCACTTAGGAAAGCAAGCGATTTTGCTTGACCAAAATAAGAGGGTTGGGGGATGGTGCCGGTCGGTCGAGAGCGACGGTTTCATCTTTGACTTCGCTGGCCATATCATGTTCTCGAACGATCCTTACGTTCATGAGCTTTACGACATCTTGCTGGGCGATAATGTCCATTGGCAAGATCGTGAGGCGTGGGTCTATAGCAAACACACTTACACTCGATATCCGTTTCAAGCGGCCTTATATGGTTTGCCAGCCGATGTTATCAAAGAGTGTATTCTTGGCGCCGTTGAAGCCAAATACGGCTTATTGAACGATGCGAAAACTAATTCACCCACTGCCCCTGCCCAGGTTGAAGTCAAAGGAACGCTGCAGAATCGAGTCGACAAGAGCGAATCACAGAACAATGAGCCCGTTGCCTGTCTTGAGGGAGACGTCAAAGATTGTTGCGGTGACGGAGTGCTGGAAAGCACTGCGAAGTTGGTCGACTTAAGTGCCATTAAGCTTGCAGGTGGTGACGCCAAGCAGCATGGAGCGGCGTTAAAAACTGGTGAACCAAAGAACTTCGAAGAGTTCATTTACAAGGTTTGGGGAGCAGGGATCGCAAAGCATTTTGCCGTTCCCTATAACCGCAAATTATGGGCGGTGCCTTTAGCGGAGATGGAGACCTCGTGGCTCGGGGGGCGTGTGCCCATGCCCGATCTCAGCGAGATGCTGGATGGCGCGCTCAAACCAGTTGGTAAACCTATGGGACCGAATGCACGGTTCGGATATCCACTTCGCGGCGGGTTCCAATCGTTGATGGACGGATTCTTGCCACATCTCGAAGGCGAACTTTTACTGGAGAAGAAGGTTGTGGGCGTCTCTTGCTCGCGTCGCGAAGTGACCTTAGATGACGGCCGCGTGATCCCTTACGAACAGCTAGTCAGCACCATGCCACTGCCGGTCTTGATCAAGCTAATGGGCCACGAGGCGCCAGTGGAAGTCCAGCAGGCCGCTGCAGGTCTGCGGCATGTGTCAGTTCGTTGCGTGAACCTGGGCATCGGTCGTGAGAAAGTGACTGATAAACACTGGATCTATTATCCGGAAGAAACGGTATTCCATCGCATTTTCGTACAGGGGAATGCTAGTCCACATTGCAATCGCCCAGGCGGTTTTGGGCTCACATGCGAAATCACTTACTCGCCCCACAAACCGCTACCTTGCGATGGTGAAGCGCTCGTGCAACGTTGCATCGAAGACTGCAAACTGGTTGGCATGATTCGCGAAGAGGACCCAATTTGGACCGCAAACCAGATCGACATGCCGTTCGCCTACGTGGTCTATGACCATGCCCGGCCTAAAAATGTAGCGATCATCCGCGAATGGTTGCGAACCCAATCGATCATCTTGGCGGGTCGTTACAGCGAGTGGGAGTACTACAATTCCGACCACGCATTCATCGCTGGCAAGCGAGTGGCAGAAGAGGTCAATTCCATGAGGCAATCGAAGGTGAGCGTCGGGCTACTAGCGCAGAATTCGGTTAATTCAACTTGTCCAACCGTAGGAGCGAAAAGCGTTTGATATTGAGAGTCGTAGGTGAAATCTCTCGGGATTTTAGCAACCTAATAAATGCAACGGTATTGAGAATTTAAGGATAGATTTTATATGTCACAAGTTATGGTTAGTCATCGTTCGCCTCAGTCGCGTCTGGGTGCCGGTAATGTTTGCTCAGAGAAAGATAAGCAATGGACGGACACTTGCCAGGAATTCATGGTCTCCGTGCCTACTGAACTGCAAGGCAATGTAGATCGAGCGTTGCGAAGTTTGCATGCTGGTGGATTTGGCTTGCGAACTTGGGTTGCAGCCATCGCGTGGCGGGGGGCCAAGCTTCCAGAATCTATTCCGACTGAATTGCTGCAAGTTTACTTGAACGATCCAGAAGCCGTTCCGTTGCATGAATGTGAAACGTGTGGCATTGCGATTCCCATTCGGCCCGACCGTTTGAACGGATTAGATGACGAACCTGAGCACACTTATTTTGAGTCGTGCCCCGCTTGCGCCGGTCGAACCGGACTCTACCTGTACGCGTCGCGTCGGCTAGAGGTCCAACCCGTCAGCGATGTGCTGCGCCGTAGTAATCCACGATGACCGTTCCATGCTGCTGAACGCTGATTGAGTAGACGCAGTAAGGAGGTTGCAACAATGAGTTCCTTGAATGTCAACTCCATGCCATTGGAGTTATGGGGCGGTGTCGAATGCACAGTCAATCGTGTGGGCGATCGCTATCACGACCAACTTGTAGAGACTGGGCACTCGAACCGCATCGATGATTTAGAGCGTTTCGCCGAGTTGGGTGTGGCAGCGCTGCGCTATCCAGTGCTTTGGGAGCGTACCGCACCTAATGGGACACGAAACGTCAATTGGTCCTGGACTGATGCTCGCTTAAACCGATTGCGAGATCGGGGTATTAAACCCATCGCAGGACTTGTGCATCATGGCAGTGGACCGCATTGGACGAGTCTGATAGAAGGCAGCTTTATTGCTGGTCTAAGCGAATATGCAGGAGCCGTGGCTGAGCGTTATCCTTGGATAGAGGCTTACACACCGGTGAATGAACCGCTCACGACAGCGCGATTCAGTGGGTTATACGGGCACTGGTATCCTCATGCTCGCAGTGACGAAGCGTTTGCAACGGCGTTGATCGTACAATGCCTTGCAATAGCCGCATCGATGCAGCGCATTCGCCAAGTAAATCCCGACGCAAAATTACTACTCACCGAAGACCTGGCCAAGATCCACAGTACACCCTTGCTCGCAGGGCAGGCACGATTTGAAAACCTACGACGTTGGCTGTCCATCGATCTATTGATGGGACGAGTGGATCCACACCATGAGCTATGGAGCTACTTAGCCAAGACGCCACAACTGCGGAATTGGTTAAAGCGTTTAGTGGATGAGCCGATGCCACCCGATGTCCTGGGATTCAATTACTATTTGACCAGCGAACGCATGTTGGATGAACATGTCGACGCTTATCCAATTTGGTCGCATGGTGGGAACGGTAAGCAGCGTTATGCTGACATTGAAGCTGTGCGAGTACGTGCTGAGGGAATTGACGGTGTCAAGAAATTGCTGGCCGAGGCGTGGGAGCGCTATCGCGTTCCGATGGTCATTTCCGAAGTTCATCTGTGTGGCGAATGCTCAAACCAAATTCGATGGGTGGTTGATACGTGGCGCGACGCGCACACCCTGCGCGCTCAAGGTGTCGACTTGAGAGCCATGACGATCTGGAGCTTGCTCGGCTGTACCGATTGGAGCTCACTATGTACTCGCCGCAATGGACATTACGAACCGGGCGTATTTGACGTTCGTAGCGGTGAGCCCAAGGCAACCGAGCTTGCAGCGATTATCGCTCAACTGAGCCGTGGGGAGCTACCTTCACTGGAAGGTGTTCCCGCGCATGGATGGTGGCAGACGGACCAGCGGCTGGCTTACCCGCCAGTCTCTACGATTGACGATGTTCCCACAGTCGAATTTGATTTGGAAGACAATTTAATGGCTAAGGAAATTTTTGATGTCGCATGAGGCGAACGGTTTGAACGAAGCGAGTCCGGAGTTGGTGAGCGACCCGCATCCACGTCCGCAACTTGAAAGGAGTGGTTGGATTTCGCTAAACGGCGAGTGGGATTTCGCATTAGACGAAGCGGGCTGCTGGCGAGCTTCTGAGGTTGTTGTCTGGGATAAAAAAATTAGAGTTCCGTTTGCGCCCGAGACACCCGCTAGTGGTGTCCACTTCACGGGCTACTTTCAAGCTTGCTGGTATCGGCGACAATTCCGGCCGCCGGTGCTCGAAGCTGGTCACCGCCTGATTCTTCACTTTGGTGCGGTGGATTATGCAGCTACGGTGTGGATCAATGGCAAGCAGGCGGGCAAGCATGAAGGTGGCTACACACCGTTCTGCGCGGATATCACTGAATTGCTTCAAAACGGAATCCAGACGTTAGTTGTCCGCGCTGAAGACGATCCACTCGACTTGAGCAAACCGCGCGGCAAGCAAGACTGGCAGTTGGATCCGCATTCCATCTGGTACTATCGAACGAGCGGCATATGGCAAACGGTTTGGTTAGAAGTTGTGCCGGAGTCATCGATCGGTTATTTGCGCTGGACCCCAAACGTCCAAAATTGGGAATTGGGTTTCGAAGTCCGGATTAATGGCCTGCGACATGAAGGCTTGCTTTTGGCCGTTAAGCTATGGGTGGGCAACAATGTATTAGCCGACGATACCTACGCGGTGGTGTCAGGCGAAATTCATCGCCGTATTGCGCTTTCGGATCCTGGCATCGACGACTATCGGAACGAATTGTTATGGAGCCCGTCGAGTCCGACACTCATACAGGCTCATTTGCAACTCTTGGATTCAAACGGCGAAGTCATCGATTCGGTGCGCAGCTACACAGCACTGCGTTCAATAGCTGTGCAGGGAGATCGATTCGTTCTGAACGGTCGGCCCTATCAGATGCGATTGGTGCTAGACCAAGGCTATTGGATAGAAACCGGTCTGACACCGCCAAGCGATGACGCGCTTCGGCGCGACGTGGAACTGGCCAAAGCAATGGGCTTCAATGGTGTGCGCAAGCATCAGAAAATTGAGAGTCCAGGTTACCTTTTCTGGGCCGATACGCTGGGGCTATTGGTCTGGGAAGAAATGCCTAGCGCCTATCGCTTCACTCGTCCTTCCATTGAGCGTTTGACACGTGAGTGGATGGAGGTATTGGCACGCGACTCAAGTCATCCGTGTATCGTAGCTTGGATGCCGTTCAACGAGTCGTGGGGTGTGCCCGATTTGCCTGACAGCCCCGCGCAGCGGCACTACGTTCAGTCACTTTATCATTTGACCAAGACGCTCGACCCAACGCGGCCAGTGATCGGCAATGATGGTTGGGAAAGTGTGGCGACTGACATTATCGGAATTCATGATTACGATGACCAACCCCACCGTATCGCGCACCGCTACGGCGCTGATGACCGCTTGCCGCGGCTGTTTAAACGTGAGCGTCCGGGTGGCAAAATGCTCTTGCTAGGGAGTTCGCAGGAAGGCGACCAACCAGTCATGCTAACGGAGTTTGGAGGCATTGCTTATGCCGCCGATCGAAGTCGAACTTGGGGCTATACTCGTGTTGAGTCAGCGGAGGACTTGGCGGAAGCGTATCGACAACTGATGGAAGCGGTTCATTCCTGCACTATCCTAGCAGGATTTTGCTACACGCAATTTGCTGATACTTATCAAGAGGCCAACGGACTGCTAAACGCAGATCGAACTCCGAAGTTTTCGTTAGAGAAAATTCGGAATGCAACTCGAGGAACGGGTGCTAGGCATGAACCGATTGATACGCAGTGGCGCGAACGATTGATGAATGCTCAGCGGACTCAGTACTTGATCCCGAGCGAGGATTATCGAACCTATTCCGATCGTTAATCGGTGGCTAATTCGTAATAACGAAGCGGCTTGACGTGAACCGACTGTTGCCTAGTTTAAACGCGCAAGCGGCACATCACGCGTCGACGGCGAGATACATCCAGTTCTTCTTTTAAGTTACCCAAGGCGGGTGGGCCGGACTGTTGGCAAACAATAGTCTGCCGAGTGAGTGACCGCGGATTGCGCAAAGGCGACATTATTAAGTCGCGCGTTGTTCTGAAGCACACGGTTGATGCTAGATCGAGAATCTGGTTCACGTGCTGCCGCAGACGTCGATCGTTGACGGCACAAAAATCCGCTCCTTGAGGCGACAACCGAAGCAGACGTGCTGAAAGCGCGGGGCAGTCGCAGGCGCGCGCGGGTTGACGAATTGGACCAGCTTTGTAGGTTGCTTGCGTAAGAGTATTGAAGAGCAAACGAGCGGACGTTTGATTTTTCGAGCTCATATCGCTTCGTTGGTAAAACCATGTCGACACTCAAATGGTTGGGTATAGAAGTTGTTGAAGTCAGTTGGACAGAGAAGCTGGTTTCAGCCTGTGGCGCGATGGGAGCCATATTTTTGGTCATCTGGCTGACACGACATTGGCTTCCGGTAGACGAAGCATGTTGCGTGATCGCTTCAATGGGTGCGAGCGCAGTGCTATTGTTTGCGGTGCCGCATGGCCAACTGTCGCAGCCTTGGCCTGTGCTTGGCGGACATGCGATCTCCGCGTTTATTGGAGTAGCCTGCGCTACTTTTATAGAGGTAAATGCGGTGTCTGCTGCAGTGGCCGTAGGTGCATCGGTAGGACTAATGTATCACTTCAAATGCATTCATCCTCCCGGTGGCGCGACTGCCTTCACAGCAGTAATGGGCGGTCCGGCTGTTCTGGAATTGGGATTTGGATACGTTGTCATTCCAGTGTTGGTAAATTCGGTGATGATGTTAGCCTTCGCGTTTGTCATCAACCTCCCATTCTCTTGGCGAAGGTACCCGGCCAGTTTAAATCGACCGCTGGAAGGACGCTCGAAGGGCGAAGTGGGTAATGGGATTGAAAGTCCGCATTTGCACGAAGATGTCCTAGCTGCAATGCGGTCGCTGGATTCATTTGTTGACATCAACGAGGAGGACCTCGTTCATCTCGCGAAACAAATCGTGTATCGCACTCGCACAGCTTCAAAACTGAAGTGATTCAGTTGCGATCGACGACTCACATGCACGGCTGGAAAAGTGTCTAGAATTGGTTGACGATGACGAACGCCGATGCGAGCAAGCAGCTAAAGAGCAGCCCGAATGAGAACAACGCGATGCTCATGCCTAGATTCCAAACCTTAAAATAGCGACCGTAACCTTCAATTGCTGGTCCGGTGAAGAAGCACAGATTGGTGACCAGGCCCCCCAGACCGAGCTGGAGCCAGTAGAGCGGGCGAGGCAACAACTGGGGGACTAAAAGAACGCTCAGCAACAACGTCAGGCAGATCAACACAGAGTTGTAGATAAAGCGAAACTTCTCCCAGCGCCTTAAAATCGGAACGAAGTCAACTTGATGACGTGCGCCAATCGCTTGATCGTCGTAATCGTGGTGACCGTCAACAGCGAGAGAGGGCCGGTAAGGGTTAGGTTCAGATGGTGAATGCATAGACAACGAGGCTCGTCGACGCGGTTTACTGAGGTTTAATCGGGCTTGGCAACTGCCGCCCACATCTGTCATACAAGCGAACGGCTGAAAGAGTTTAGCAAGGTTTAGAAATCAGCGTCCAGGACGACTCGGTAGCGGGCTTTGCCGCTGGCAACGTGTTCAAACGCTTCGTTGATTTGACTCATGGGGAAATGCTCAGTCTGCGGTGAAACGTTATGCCGCGCTGCGAACGTTAACATATCGGACATATTCACAGGCGATCCGGTCGGGGAAGCTCCGACACTGGCCTGCCGCGTAATTAGAGGAAAAACGGCAACTGGAATAGGTTCCAGAACTGCACCCACGATATGCATGCGGCCATTGGGGGCGAGTGAAGCGATCAAGGCATCCCAATCAAGAGGCACATTCACGGTGATGATAAGCAGATCAAAGGATTGCTCCAGAGCTTGAATGGCAGCGGAATCGCGTGAAGCCACCACGCGGTGTGCTCCGAAGCTCCTCGCTTCCTCGAACTTGCTCGCGCTCGACGTCAACGCTGTGACTTCGCATCCGTATGCTGACGCAAACTTGACCGCCATGTGTCCAAGCCCACCGATGCCGACAACCCCTACGCGGCTTTGAGGTGTAGCGAACATCGCAATCGGATTGAAAACCGTTATGCCACCGCAAAGCATTGGACCGGCATCGGCGACATTCAAATTTTCTGGCAACGGTATCGCCCAAGCCCAGTGGCTACGCACTGAGTTTGCAAAACCGCCTAGATGGCCCGCGATGGTTGGTTGCGCTTGTTTGCAAAGGTGTTGACTGCCTGACATACATTGACGGCAGTACATGCAACTATCGCTATTCCAGCCGATGCCCACACGCTGGCCAACCGCCACTCCTTTTGCGTGCTCGCCGATCGCCGTAACGCGTCCAACAATTTCATGTCCCAAAACTGCTGGGTAGGTGGCCATTCCCCACTCGTTCTGCCACATTGAAAGATCCGAATGACACACACCGCAATGCTCTACGGCAACTTCCACTTCTTCCGGTCCGAGCGGCGGACGCTTCAAGGATTGCTTATTAAATGTGGAACCAGCGTTATCCGCCACCCAAGCTTGATATTCCATTGCTACGTTCCGATTTAAAGTTGAGTGCTTCGCGTTCAGCCGAGCGTCGACAGCGAGCAGCTGCCACGGTTGTCTAATTATAGCGGCTTACAGGCACCGGTCTAACCGCTTGGTTGCCTGCCAGCGTTGCGCGAATCGCCACCCAAGGCACGTTTACACCGAAAGCAGTGAGTGCGAGTTGCTCCTTGGACTGGGCTTTTGAACTCGATGCATCGTGACTAATCTGCATGATAGTGTAGTCAGGGTTGCTTTCATCCTCAGCTGCGAGCGGCTAATCTGTTTCATGCAAAGGCTGATAAATGGCATCTGACTGAAACTGACACTGGTTCGTTGTCCATTTGTTACTGCGCAAATATCCTCGAACGTCAACTCTCTCCTACGCGGGAATCGCCATGGTCTCACTGTTTCACATTTGCAGTCGAGCTAGTCACAGGTCGCAGCTGCGCATGCAATTATCACAAATTGTCACTTGGTGTGCAGTGATTTCGCTTTATTCGATCGCGCGAGCGCAATCGAATCCTGGAGTCGCTGGTAAAAGACCCGATATTCTATTCATTGCCGTTGATGATTTGAATGATTGGACGGGGCATTTAGCAGGACATCCGCAAAGCAAGACGCCGAACATAGATCGTTTGGTAGGTCGCGGAGTCACTTTTATGAATGCGCACTGCGTTGCGCCAGCTTGCAATCCGTCACGCGCTGGTTTGATGAGCGGCCTGCGACCTTGGCAGACAGGCGTGTACACCAACGGCGACCCTGCTGAGTCTGTTATGCAGAATACTCTGACGATCAATCGGCACTTTCTTGCTAACGGCTACAAGGTGCTGGGCGGAGGGAAGATTTATCACGGCTTCGGTTCAGAAGGACGCAAGGATACTTGGAGCGAGTGGAAGGGACTTTTTCCGAGTGCAGGCGACAAGGAAACGAATTTGAATGGACTCGACAAATCGCACTTTGATTGGGGAGCGATTCCTGCGCAGCGAAGTGACATGGGTGACCACAAGCTGACAGATTGGGCTATTGAGCAACTTGAAAAGCCAAGTGACCAGCCCTTGTTCCTAGCCGTTGGCTACGTCAAGCCCCACTTGCCATGGCATGTGCCCCAGGAATACTTCGATCGATTTCCACTCAAGGATATAAAGCTACCAGTGACGACACAGAATGATCTTTCGGATGTTCCGGCTGCGGGTCGCAAGATGGCTAATCCAGCGGGCGATCATGCTGCAGTTGTGAAATCTAATCAGTGGAAGAAAGCAGTTCAAGGTTACCTCGCGACGATTTCTTTCTTAGATGACGAAGTTGGTCGTCTCTTGGAGGCACTTGAAAAGAGTTCGCGAGCCGACAATACAATTGTGGTGTGGTGGACCGACCACGGATGGCACCTCGGTGAAAAGGAGCATTGGCGCAAATTTGCTTTATGGGAAAAAGCGACTCGAAC
>JANPLP010000071.1:0-4686 GCA_031426595.1 Planctomycetia bacterium
GCCAACCACACTTCGGCTCCTGCCTTCTTAAGATGGAAGCTGATGAGGCGTTGATTATCGAGTCCGTCTTCAGCCAGCAGCACGCAAATTCCTTTTAGCGGAGTCCGAGTGTCTGAATTGATCAGCGATGGATTGGGTGCAAACGTCTTCTTGACCGATGCTAATTCCGATTCTACAAGAAGTTCCAGCGGTTGCGGGTTGCCGATATCAATCACCACGCTGAAGCGGCTTCCTTTACCCAGTTCCGATTCTAAGGTTAGCTCGCCTCCAAGCATTTTAGCTAAGCAACTGCAAATTCGCAGTCCTAAACCACTACCGCCGAAGTTGCGCGTTGTCGAACTATCAGCTTGAGAAAAGGCCTCGAATCGGGCGATTACATCGCGTTGTTTTGCGGACATGCCGATACCCGTATCGATGACCGCGAATCGCAGTGAATTGGTTGTCGAACAGAACGAGACAGAAATAGTTACAGCACCCATCTCAGTGAATTTAATCGCATTGCCGACTAAGTTTAGAAGAATTTGCCGCAATCGCGTTGGGTCGGACTTAATGATCTTCGGGATGCTCGTTTCATAGATCACCTGCAGTCGTAATCGCTTGCCATCGCACTGGCATCGAACCAGATTGACAACTTCATCAATGATAAGTCTCGGTGAAATTGCGACACACTCTACCGTCATCTTACCCGAGTCGATTTTTGACATATCCAGAATATCATTGATGATCGTGAGCAGATGCTGTGAGTTCGCTTTAATGGTGCGTATGGCATCAAGTGCTTGCTCTCGATCGGACGTTAATTTTCCATCAACTTCTAGTAAATCTGCGAATCCCAATATGGCAGTCATTGGAGTTCTTATCTCATGACTCATGTTTGCCAAAAATTCACTTTTCGAAATATTGGCCGCCTCGGACTGGGTCTTTGCCTTGTACAGTGATTCTTCAAACAGTTTAGTTTCCGTGATATTCATCACTGTTCCATACAGCCCGCTAATGACGCCATCTGCGGTTTGACGCGCGCGTCCGTGAGCGCGCAGATACTTAACACCGTTTGACGAATCGCGAGTCTCAAGCTCAAGCGAGTAAGCTGTCCCATTCGCCAACGCATTCTGTACTGCAGCCTTAAGTCGTTGTTGACTCTCTTCCGTATAAAAACTAGTCGCGGTGTCGAGATCGATTTTTGTGTCGCTCCTGCTGATTCCGAAGAGTGCGTACGTTTGATCGGACCACTCTGCGATGTTTTCATCTACATCCCAGGACCAGTTGCCAATCTGACCAAGTCTCTGAGCTTCGTTCAGTTTTTCAATGGCAAGTGTCGATTCAGTGATATCCCAGTTTGCCCCGAAAAGGAAAATATTTTTGTTTTCATCATGGTATAGACTAGCCGCGGCGCGCAGATACTTGAGTTCTCCCGTTGGAGTTAGAATACGGAAAGTCGTGTCGAACTTTTTGCCGCTGATAATAACGTCGTTCACCTCGGAGACGGCACGCTCAAGATCGGCTGGATGCAAACGATCCGTCCATGACTTGAAAACCAGTTCCGAGTCCGGTGGCAGCCCATACAATGCAAACATCGTTGCATCCCAAGTGAGACGACCGGAAGTCGTGTTGTATTCCCAGATGCCAACACCGGAGCTGTAAGTCGCAATTTCCAGACGCTGCGTTAGGCGGCGCGCTTGGCAATGAGCCGCTTCAAGCTCACGAGCATATTGCTCGCGCTCATTTGCCCAAAGAGTTGCGGTATCGGAATGGCTCTTCTTTGGGTATAGGGCGCGTTTTACAATAAGATTGAGACACAGGCTAAGAGTAAGAAGAATTCCGATTGTGCTTACGAACGTTGCAATGAGAAGAGCAAGTTCGGATGCGGCGAATTGGGGCGGTGAAAGCAAAATGAACTCCCAGGCGAAGCCTTCTTTGGGGCAGGCTCAATACAAAAGTTTTGACAACTTATGGCAGATTCGACGAAAGCCGCTATGAAGGTGAGACTTGTCGTCAAATGCCAATTGCGAGTTGCTTCACTTCACACCAGTATTTTAAGGGGAAAGAAATATTATGGAGTAAATGTTTTCAGTTACGTTGTCACATACATTAAGTCCAGTATTCAAGATGTAACTGTTACTCGCAATCGTCAATGAAACTGTAGAATTGTGGGGGCAGATCGAAGTTTGCACATAATTGCACAGCGATAGTTCTTCGTAATCAGATTGGGTTGGCGTGTTTCTATGCATCGGGATGCGACTTTGATGGGCCAATCTTACCGGTCAGCGCACAAGCGTTAGTCGGGACGATCGAAGACACTCGGAAATCGGTTTGACCCGCTATCACGTCCTTTCCACTAATCTTCAGGACTAGAGTTGACTGAGAAGGCGAAGCAGCGTATCGTTAATCGGCGATAAGCAATTTAGCTGCAGGTAGCGGTTTCCATTCAGAAAAGCGATCAACGATGGTTAAGTCGAAAACGGAAGCTCGAAAATGCTGCTCCACCAGCGAGCATTTCGCATTACCCGATGTCGTTTGGGCTGAAGATTTAGCCAAGCTCGGTTGGGCGCTGGCTCATCCTGCTCGCGTTCGGATTGTGCGATTGCTGCTGAGCCGGACCTCCTGCATGTGCGGAGAGATCGTGGAAGAGATGCCATTAGCGCAGTCCACTGTTTCTCAGCACTTGAAGATCTTGAAAGAGACCGGTTTAGTGCAGGGCGAAATCGATGGGCCTAGAGTGTGCTATTGCATAAACAAAGAAGCGCTCACGAAGCTCAAAAAACTAATCGCCAGCTTGTAAGCTACAAAAGATTTTTGCGTGGTGGGGAGATATCTCCGACCCCCGCGGCAATCAACTTTCCTGAGAGACTTGTTTACGTGCATCAATATGAATCGTTTGTCGGCGATAGGCGATAAAGCAAGGGATTAAATATGAACCAAAGAACGATCATCGACAACGTGCGCGATCAATATGCAGTGGTTGCCCGAGGTGAACTTTCCAACGACGCGTCGGCGGTACGAGCGATCGCGTCAGCGTTTGGATACTCGGAAGAAGAACTGAATCAACTGCCGTCCCAAGCCAACATGGGGCTGTCGTGTGGCAATCCTTTGGCTCTGGCTGGCCTTCGCGACGGCGAAGTGGTCGTCGATTTAGGTTGCGGCGGTGGAATGGATGTATTTCTGGCTGCTCGGAAAGTGGGATCGTTGGGCCGAGTCATAGGCATCGATATGACCACTGAGATGCTTCAACGAGCGCGTGAGGGCCAAGAGAAATTGGGTCTTACGAACGTCGAGTTTCATCAGTCGACCATCGATCGCTTACCGCTGCCGGATAACTCGGTCGACTGCGTGATCAGCAACTGCGTAATCAATCTGGTGCCAGACAAGTTGTCCGTGTTCAAAGAAATTCTGCGAGTACTAAAGCCAGGCGGCCGCGTCGCACTGAGCGACATTGCATTGAAGCAAGAACTGCCTACCGAAGTGAAGCAAAGTGTTGAAGCCTATGTCGGATGCATATCCGGCGCGATTCTTGTCGACGAGTATCGCAGCCTGCTTGAGCAAGCCGGCTTTGCTTCGGTCGTCGTAACGGACACTGAGTCCGATCTGAACGCCTATGCGATGGCCGGCAATGACGGAGGCTGTTGCGGCAGTGGTTCGTGCGGCCCTGAGGAAAAATCTTTGCACGATGGGCTCGCATCCATCATGCGAGTGTTCGATGCAAATGCATTTGCGGCAAGCGTGCGAGTGCATGCCCTTAAACAATCGAACAATCAATCTACCGATCCCATGCCGGCTCTAAACGTCCTACGCATCTCGAAGGAAACCCAGATGAAAACAGTTCAAGTTTACGATAAGCCAATGTGCTGCTCGACCGGCGTCTGTGGACCGGAAGTTGATCCAGTATTGCCAAAGTTCGCAGCGGATCTCGACTGGCTCAAGAGCCACGGCCACAACGTCGAACGCTTTAACTTGGCTCAACAACCACAGGCGTTCATTGACAATAGGTTGATTCATCAAGTGCTAAGCAGTGAGGGAACAGAATCCTTGCCAGTTATTGTTGTCGACGGTGAGATTGTAAGCCGCAGAGTTTATCCCACACGCGATACGCTCACCGCTTTGATCGGTGGGGCTCCCACGAAGCAAATGCTGCCCGTTGCACAAGCAAGCGGCGGATGCTGTGGCACCAGCGGTTGTTGTTAAAGCATCTGTTTTTGAATCGACGAACTATAAGTTCAGGCGTAGACGACAGAAATGGTCGGACCTGAGGTCCTAACGGTCCCATGCAAACGCTCACCCAGGCCTCCCGCCTGGTCTTGGCAAACAGAGCGATTCTGGCCCAAGAAGAACACCACGGCCACGTTTCACCCCCAATCATCGATCCCCAATCCCCAATCATGAAATTCCTTCAATATCCGACTCGCAACCTGTTTTTTACAGGTAAAGGTGGCGTCGGCAAAACGTCGGTGGCTTGTGCGACCGCAGTGCGGCTGGCTGATGCAGGCAAGAAAGTTCTGCTGGTGTCAACCGATCCAGCATCGAATCTCGATGAAGTCTTAGGCGTCGCTCTGGGAAATCACCCCACCGCAATTCCTGGGATATCTACTCTTTTCGCGATGAATCTCGATCCTGAAAAATCGGCGGCCGAGTATCGCGAACGAATGGTAGGCCCGTATCGTGGCTTGCTACCTGAGGCAGCGGTCAAGAGTATGG
>JANPLP010000072.1:0-8623 GCA_031426595.1 Planctomycetia bacterium
CCAAGCGATGATCTCAAGGATGTCCGCATCGTCTCCGCGGGGCTGAATGGTGTGATCGAGATCCCAGGCAATACCGCCACGTCAGCCCTCAATTCGAGCAGCACTGGAGACGACATCTATGTCGCAATCGCGCTGCGCTAAACGTCGGGTTCGATCCGCACTGACATTGCTTGAATTGGTGGTGGTGCTAGGTATTCTCGCCGTGCTCTCCACTGTGGCAGTGCGCTCGCTAGAGCCGATTGCTGATCAAGCGCGTTATGAATTGACGCAAACGGTGCTGAAAGACCTTCGGCTAGCGATCATGGGTGAGTCACAACGATTCTCCGGCAACGATGGGGCGGTTTATTCCAACTTCATTACTGATACTGGCGTTTTACCAGCCGATGTGAATGCCCTGTTCATTCGACCCAATGGACTTAGTTCACAAGCGGTTCAGTTATTCGACTCCGATCGCGACTCGGTCAATGACGTAACTTTAGCGAGTGGCTGGAATGGTCCTTATCTGCACCTCGGTCCCGGCCTCAACGAAGTGGTCGATGGCTGGGGTCGTGAGCCTGCGTTGATCGATACCGCAGGCGATTTGGAAATCGTTTCAATGGGCTCGGATGGCGATTCTGTTGCTACAGAAGACGGTTACCGAGCCGACGTATCCACCACAGTCCTTACACGCGATTACACCGGAGCGATTGTCTTTCGGCTCTATGCAATCGATGGCTTGAATGGCTCTCGGATAGACCCAACGCCAGCCGGCACGGAACAACTTGCGGTGCTCTTCTATGGCGTGAACGCGGCAGGCGGCTCAACGGGTTCGGTGGCTGAACAGCTTCTGATTGTTTCGAACTCTGGCAGTTTCGAATATCGTCGCTCAGGAACAATCTGCGGACGCGTGGCAGCAAGGGCGATACTGTGGGATGACACAGATAGCGATGATGCAGTCGACTTGGGAGAGGCCATCATCAAAAAGAGCTTTGTGCATTACCCAATCGTTCACCCGGCAGCTGACATTCGCATCGAAATGGAGCTGCGTTAAGCAGATCTGAATCATGTTCTTGCCTAGTCACACTTTACTGCTGATCACCCGACAGGTGTTAGCACGTATTGACTTGACAGGCAAACGCCGATTGCGGGTTAAGCAGATCTGGACACATCCGAGTTGCGACTACGATGTTTTGACGCCTGAGATCAATCGCACTTTAAAACTCGGCCCGCGCCCAGGTCGACTTACGGTGATTTCACCCGATTACTGGACGGACGTGCTGTCGCTCCCCACAGACGTGGTGTCGATAGCAAGTTTGTCTGAAACTGTCCAAGCGTTGGCGCTGGAAGCAGAAGTGGATTCGGGTCTCTCAGCGTTTGAATCGCGAACGGCTGCAATTCCTCTGGCTTCTTCAAATGCCGACGACAGTCAATGGTGCGTTACCCAGGTCGCCGATGCGCAGCTCCGTGAGCTCTCGCAGATTGCTAAATTTAATAAAACTCAGCTCTTAGGCGCAGCGCATCCAGTCGCCGCGCAGCTAGCAAGCATCGAAAATGCAAATGCTGAGCAGGCGGTGGAGTTGCTCCAATGCTGGCGCGAGCAAACTGAGTTCACTACCGAACAAGTGGCTGAGTTGGCGCGAGCATGGTCGATTTGTTTGGCAAGTACAACACGCTCACCATTGATGATCGGCGAGATCGAAGGCGCTGCGACAACACAGCCCATAGCGCTGACCGCTTCCCTTGCGCTGCTAGCTTTCGGCGGTTGCGGATTGTGGCATTGGCAAGTTCAGCAGCGTCTAAGCTCAGCCAAACTGGCGATCGAGGTATTAGAGAAAAAACAGAGCCAACACGATGCTACCGACGCGGCCCTAAAGTCTGCTGAAGCAAGTATTGCTCAGATGCGAATGGACCTCAGCAAAACGCAAGCGGCTCGTCAAACCACAGAGCGTCAACTGGAGTTGGCTGCAGCAACGCATACTCAGCAGAATCAACGCTGGGTGGCGCTCGTAGATGCGTTATCTCAATTGGCTGATGGCAGTTGCTGGGTGCAGAGGCTAGAATCTACCCCGGTGCAAACTATTGTTCATGGATTGGCGATCGACGTAGCATCCGCCAATCGATTCGCTGGGCGGCTAGAATCTGCCTTGCAGCACAGCGGCTGGACAACGATTCCAGCGAAAACGCTGGTGACCCCAAATGGGCTTGTCACGTTCGACGTAGTGCTGGAGGCAAAGCTGAAACCGAATGTGCCACAGACAACGACCGGCATTTCGCCCGTCGCTGCGAATGGCAACTCGATGAAAGATGCTGTTTCGATTAGCCTGACTTCGATGCAGTTTGCAGAGAGGAGTTCGCCATGAGCTCAGCTCTCTCGAATCGCAAACGCAACATCTCAATCGTAGCGCCAGCGCTGGCAATTTTCTTTGCGTATCACGTGGCTTTTTATCGACCCTTGCAGGTAAAACTCCAGGCGGAAATTGAAAAGCTGAGCAAAATTGAGTCTGCGGTTGCGAGGAAAGTGAATCTCGAATCAAGTAAAACTAAACTGGCTGCTGCTCAAGCCGAAATCGCACTGCTGACTTCGCAGCTTGATGTGGTCAATGTATCCAGCTCACATTTGGTCTCGCGCCGCGATGACTTGCGAAGTGAACTTATCGATTCTCGGTTGCCAGCGACCGTGATGACAGAAACTCTGGCATTGTTAAATCGCCATGCCTTGGAATGTCTCGATAGCGGCCCTGTCGTTACCGATCGTGATGCTGCGTTCAGCCCAGCGTTGAAACCAGTAGCTGATATGTTGGGTGGCGCGCCGAAAGGCGAGTCCCCAGGTCGACGCGAGATGCGAATTAGGCTTCGCGGTCGCTTTCAAGATATACAGTCCGCTTTACAGGAAATGCAAGTTGCCCCACTTGGCATTTTCACAGTCTCGCTCGAGATGGAAGTCTCTGACGAGCATACCAACCAACATATATGGATCCTCACCGTTGCGGTCTAGGGGCGTTTGTTTTCATGCTAGCTACGATAGAACCTGCGCTGGATTCGCCGGCAACGTTGGACTTGGATCAAGTGCGCATCGACCCCGCGTGGGCGCTGCGAGTTCCTTCGACTTACGCGTTTCGCAAGCGCGTGTTGCCCCTCTGTCAGCTCGATGGCGAAGTCGTTGTCGCCTATGCGCGGTCGGTCGATAATCAGACGCAGAAGGCGCTTCGCAGTTACTTAAAATGCGAATTTCGCTTGGTTGAAGTTGAACTAAATGCAATGCGGCGAGCTCTAGCCCGCGTTTACGATTCTCCTTCCATGGGCGGCGATGAACAGAGCGGGCGAGTGGGCGATGGGCAGATCGATGTACGGACCCCTGGTGATGATGCGGTCGGTGTTTGTGACGAGTTGCTGCAAGCCGCTATTCTGCGCGGAGCTTCAGACATTCACCTGGTTCCCGGCGCATCCGCCTTGCATGTTCAATTACGAGTCGACGGCTTGCTGGAGACTTATCGAGAGTTTCCGATTTCCCTGCAACCATTAGTACTAAGCCGCTTGAAGGTGCTAGCGGGGATGGACATCGCTGAGAAACGCGCACCGCAAGACGGGCGCATTTCCTCCCGCTTTGGAGGCTCGCGTCAAAACTTAGACATTCGCGTGGCCACTTTACCAACGCGCTACGGCGAACGCATGACCTTGCGATTACTGGCAGCGCATGCGTCGAAATTGTCTTTGCAGTCGCTGGGAATGCGCAGCTCAGATCTGCACGCGTTTACAACTGCTACCGCTCGGCCGCACGGACTTGTTCTGCTAACTGGCCCAACGGGTAGCGGCAAGTCCACGACGCTCTACGTGGCCATAGAGCACCTGTTGCAAGCGCGAGGCGGCAACGTTATCACCATTGAGGATCCAATTGAATACGAGATTCAAGGCGCTTCGCAAGTAGAAGTTGACTCAGCAGACAAGGTCAACTTTACCAAAGCGCTGCGCAGTGTGCTGCGGCATGATCCCGATGTCGTGATGATAGGTGAGATCCGCGATGCGGAGACTGCCAACACAGCAGTCAAGGCGTCACTGACGGGACATCTTGTGTTTAGCACTGTGCATACGAATACTGCCACAGGTGTGGTCACACGACTTATGGATATGGGAGTTGAACCATTTTTGATCGCTGCGACCTTGCGATTGTCGGTCGCGCAACGCTTGGTTCGGAGGCTGTGTCCACACTGCCGCCAACCAAGGGAGATGACTGCGCCCGAAGCGCTCGCGCTTCATCAACCGGCTCTCGAGCGCAGCATAGTCTTCAATGCGCAAGGTTGTGTAATGTGCGCTGGGCGAGGCTACACAGGGCGAGTTGCGTTGTTCGAAATGCTGGAAAGCAGTGAAGAAATTTCGAAACTGATCGCTAGCGGAGCCAACGAAGACACGTTGCTCCAACACTTGCGAGCAAAAAATGTCTCACTGTTGTTAGACGATGGTATCGCCAAGATTCAAGACGGTATTACGACCGTCGCCGAAGTCACTAGTGCAGTTACGGTGTGGTGATCATGATGCACTTTAATTACTTAGCGCGAGATCGATCAGGCCGTGTGTCGCGAGGCGTTCTGCAAGCCGACTCGCCGCCCGGCTTGAAGTCGTTGTTGCAATCAATGGGACTGCAGTTGGTGAGTCTCGAAGCGCTGCCAGCAGCGAATGCGACGGTGCTCGGTGATCTCGATCCTCGGCGCTGGATGCCGGTGCGGTCTCGCGACGTCGAGTTCGCGCTGCGTCAGTTAGCGATCATGATCCGAAGCGGATTGAATCTGCTGAGTGCGCTCAAAGCGTTGCATGAACAGACGGAACTGGTTCGCTTGGCCGCGATTCTTGAGTTGGTGCATCGACGGGTCGCGAAGGGCGATACGTTGGCGGATTCGCTAGCAGATCATTCAATTTTCCCACCGTTGGTCGTACAGTTAACAAGCGTGGGTGAGCAGACGGGAAAGTTGGATCAGGTTCTCGAGCAAGCTAGTAGTTACATGACGCAGCGACGAACGGCGATCTCCGAGGTTCGTGTCGCGTTGGCTTACCCGGCCGTCGTAGCCACAGCCGCGATGGTGATCGCCGCTTACCTGATTTTTGCGGTGATTCCTGAGTTACAAAAGTTTTTGAGTGCAATGGGACGCAAGCTCCCTCGGATGACTCAGTCACTAGTCGATTTCGCACAGTGGTTTCATCTGCACGGATCGATGCTGAGTGTGATTGCACTGGCCTTGATCGCTGGTCTGGTTGTCATTACGAAGTGGTCGCCGGGTCGCATGTGGCTCGACCGTTGGCTTCTGAGAGTGCCGCTAATCGGCGGCATCTTTCGACTTGCGGGCACGACCACGCTTGCCAATTCGCTTGCTGTGATGGTTAGAAGCGGTATCAAGCTCGTCGAAGCACTCAGCGTTGCACAGCGTCTGCAGGGGAATCGCTACTTAGCGACGATACTAGGCGACGCAGCGGATTCGGTGGTCCGCGGGCAAGCAATGGCTCCCTCACTTTCACGACGCGATGGTTTCTCTCCAATACTGCCGAGCATGATTTCGATCGCTGAACGTACCGGGCAACTCGACTCGACACTCGAAGAGATCGCGAAATTCTGCGACGTAGAACTCAAATCGAAAATCAAACGCATGAGCCAGTTGGTTGAGCCTGCCGTGATCGTGATTGCGGGTGCTATCGTGGGCTACGTTTACATCGCATTCTTTATGGCGCTAATGAGCGCTGGAGGCAATTTCAAATGAAACGAAGCGTTCGCTTAGCGGTAGCAATTGGCTTGAGTCTCTGGTCGATCGCGTCAAATTGCGGGCGGGCAGCTGCGCAAGACCCGACTGTTCCCAGCCCGCAGATCCTTGAACGCTTAAAGCAACCGAGCGAACCAGTGGTGTCGCAGAGAGTTGTGATTCCAGTGATCGAAAAAGCGGAGCCGCTGCCGATAATTAAGTTGAAAGCGATGGTATTGAACGACCCCGATAATGGAATGGCACTCGTAGAAATCAACGGTCAACGCACCCGTCTCAATCTGAGTCGCAGTTCGGCTTCAACAGAGACGGCCAGCAATTTGTCATCGGGCATCTCGATACAGGGGACGACTTACTTTGTTGAAAGTTTCTCTCCCCGATCGATTCTGCTTAACGGCCGCGGTCAAAAACTGCTGATTCAATGATCACTGTGAATGGGAGACTGAGTACAAGAAGAACGGCGCGCAGATTGCCGAGCCGCGCCTTGATATCACTGAGGACTCGCCGTCCTGTCGGCTTTTAAAAAGTGCTCGAAGAAACCGTAAATAACTGCATTCGATGCTTCGGATGGATCGTGCAATGGGCGATTTGTCATCCCAACACGCTGCTCGAAGCCAAGCAAGTGGTTTACGGCAATCGAGTGATTGAGCGCCTCCCAACGCTGGGGCGGATCTTCAGCACCACCTGAAACCAGGAAAGGGCGAGGTGCCATGAGTGCGTGGAGTTCGTGCAGGTCCCGTTGCGCGGCCATCAGTTTCGGATAGGCGCCGTGCGCGGGATTGGAGTCGGTTATCAAGCCACGAGTCCGCCATGGTTGCGGGTGGTAGCCCAAGTACCAAGGTTCCCAGTAGTTGATGTTCGAGCGACTGTTATCAAACACAATGCCTGGATCGGACCAGGCGGCCGCGGCAAATTTGTCGAACAGACATGCAGCAAACATCGCCCACTTGCCGCCGAATGAATGCCCAACAATCCCGATCCGCGTCTCGTCCACTTCGGGTCGCGCCGCCAAGACATACCAAGCGTTTGCAGCTGCATAGCCCAACATGGAAAGTGGCTCGACAGTCGTTGCCTCCAGCGACGGGTAGTAAATTGAATAGGTCTTCGCCTCGGTGGCTTCTGTGGTGCCGAGCGACAAGACGACAAAGCCGCGTCGGGCAAGTTGCAGACCAAAATCGCGAAGTTCCTTACCGAGCCCAATCGAGGTTTCAGGTTCATAATAGACGGTCACTACAGCAGGTCGTTTCCCCTCACCGTTCGGAATTAGGAGATAGCCGGTGGTGAGCTGGTTAGGGGTCCATAAGAATCGGATCTTGAGTTGCCGGAAGTTTTCGCGATGCTGCTCTTCCAGCACCTCGACACTAGGTTCCGTTAAAAGAGCAGGCCACGTTCCCAAGAACCGCTGCCAGTCTGACAACAATTCGTTGCGACGGAGTTTCCAGTCGGTTGCGCCGATTACGGCGCGACCATCGTTAAACGCCAACGGAGAACGGTACTTACCCAGTTTCCCCTGCCACTCGGCGGGGACTTCAAACGCTTCGCGGATGACAGACCACGGTTTTGGTTGATCCTGCGCAGATGCAAATTGCGACCGAAAGCAAAACGCTAGTAGTACAACGATTGCATTCGCCCATGGTTTGGTTTGCATAGTTTGTTCACTTGTCAAACAGCGATTTAGATTATTGAGTCGGGGGCCGTACTACGGCATTTTACTGGATCGGTGCAAGCTGTCCCATTCTAAGGTGCCCAATTTGCGGCTACGCAAGTCAGCTTCAGTGCCGGTAAGAATTGTTGCTGTGTTGCGCAAGGAATTGGCGCGTGCAGGCAACCGGCGTTATACAATAGTCTCTTCGCGGCTGAGTCCTATGTCGTGCCGATCTTGATGTTGTTGACTGCAGCGGTACTCGCTAAAAAATCCCGTGTTTCGTAGTGCCGAGCATTGTTGACTCCAGACCGCATTTTGGCTGTGAAAGACGATTTCAGTGCACTAACTGAAACCTGGAAAAAATCTCGGCTTTTAAGGAGAAAGACGATTTTATGCCCAAGCCTCATGATGTTGTGAACGAATCGCTCAAGCGATTGATGGAAGATCCGTTGATGGCTAATCTGAAGCCTGAAGCTTGGGATCGATTACGGCAAGTCATTGTACAGGCGGTCGCGAGCGAGAACGAAGCGTGTATGATCAACCTCTGGAATGCAGCCGAAGGAGATGAGCGCGATGCGATGGTTAGTCGTTTTGTAGATATTGAAGAACTGTTGCATTGCAGCGGAAACGAACCGCTGGCTGCGGCTTGCATGGACACACCCTTCTGGACGCGCTGGTACCCAGGGCTGGACACAGATCATCGGACGGTGGGTAGTGTACTCGACACGATGCCTGCACTGAGTAGCGATGATATTCCAGCTATCATCCGAGCCTTCGAAAGCCCAGACAGTCCTTTAAAATTGCCTGGTGCTTGCACACTCGAACAACATGACGTCTTGCATGTCTTGCTTGGGCGAGGCTTGGTGGATCAAGACGAAGCGTTCGTGCTAGGCTTCACTGCAGTGGCTGATCCAAAATTCACCGACGAAGATATGGAACGCTACAAGCTCGCGTTTAGCATCTACCCAGAACCGTTTTGTATTCGTGGCTGTGACCTGGTCGCATTTGAACTCGGCGTTCAAGCGGCTCGAAAGATGCAACTAAGCAACCTGATGGCCCTCGATGTCCAGTCAGCGCGTCACCAGTATGTCGGTCAATTGCGTCACGAGTTAGGCATCGATACAGAAGTGCTGTTGGATATCTACGACTTGGAACGTCAACGAATCCCGACCCCTTGGAGCAAACGGTTACCAAAACGAGCGGCCTAGCCCCGCAACTGCTTGAAGCTTTCGGCACTTCCGCTGTAGAACCAAAATGC
>JANPLP010000073.1:0-4501 GCA_031426595.1 Planctomycetia bacterium
AAGTCAAAAGGCTGCTTGACTTTAAGAAATTTGAAAAAATTTTTCAGGTAGTTAGCCACCTCTGCGTCGTCGTAAATCACTTATTCACTATAGTTTGCGCAATCGTTGGCCGTGCGCGTTGCAGGCTATTTAATCGTTAAATTTACGGCTGGCAGCCATAGATTTTTGCGAGCATCCAACTAGCCTATGAACGCGGGCGCAAACGCCGACGTGGTTCGCGAACGCACCTGCGACAGTTACCGGCAGCTAGCACTGAATGGCCCAATTCGCACCCAAAGGGAGTGACCGACTCGATCATTCTGAATCGGCAAGTGCAGATCGGCGTCCAAAAGTTTGACGACTCCCCTACAGCTAAATACACTGAAGGCTGAGCCCAAGGCCTTCTCAGACTCACCTTCACCTCTTTTCTCGAGTGGTTCTAATGGCAGTTCGTGATAAGAATCTCGTTGCATGGCAAGCCTATGTCATCACGATGGCCTTTATTTCCGTAGGTCTCATGCTCGGGATGTTCTTCCTGTACCGGACTTATGCTGACACTGCCAAACGCAGTGCCGAGATGTCAACGAAATACAACGACACTTTGGCTGAGGCAAAGAAAAGCGAAGCTCGCGTGACGCGCCTGAAAGCCATGCTTGGTTATGGCCAGCATACCAGCGAGGACCTTCAAGCTATGGCGCAGGAGTTCGCGGCAGACCCAACTTTGGGCGAAGTCGAAAAGGACTTTGCAGAGCAGATGAAGCTGTTCGCGAAGAACGATAAAGACACTGACAAGAACTTGCTCAAGCTGCCAAAATTTTTGATGGATACGATTCGCTTGCGGAACGAGGAACTCGATCGAGCTCGCAAGCGCGAAGTTGAAATTCAGAAAGAGCAGGCTGATACGCTAGCGCGTGAAACCGCCGCTCGTGAAGACGCTCAAAAGAAAATGACTCAAGCGACCCAAGATCTTGAGGTAGAGCGAGCCAAACATGTTCAGCAAGTCGCTGCACTGAATCAAGAGAAAGACGCAATCTCGAAGCAATTCGCGGATAATAAGGCCGCGTTTGATAAGAAACTTGCTTCGCTGACGGCCAGCGTGGCTGCGTTGGATGCCAAGAACAAAGAGCAAGCCGGTGTGATTGCGGATCAACAAGCTCAATTGGTTGCCTTTCGAGAAGATGACTTCGCCGCTCCTCAGGGCGATATCATGAGCGTCGAGGATGGCGGTCAAACCGTTTGGATCAATCTCGGCAGTGCAGATGGGCTCAAGGAAGGGGTGCCCTTCTCGGTCATCCCAGCGGATACCGTGAAAGTCAGCAAGGCAACTCCAAAAGCACGTTTGTTAGTTACCCGAATTGTTGATGCTCACTTGGCCCGAGCCAAAGCCACGGATCTCAACCCACGCAATCCAATCATGACTGGGGACAAGGTTTATTCTCCTGCTTGGCGAGCTGGCCGCAGCGTGGGATTTGCTCTCGTGGGTTCGATGGACTTCGACGGCAACTTCCAAGATGACACTGAGATGATCAAGGATTTGATCGAGGCATCCGGTGGGAAAATCGATGCGATCATGGATACGAAGTTGGCCACGCAAGGCAAACCAACGATCGGCACCGCCTACATCGTGATGGGTCAAGACACGGAGTTTTCGGACGACATGTCGGCTGACCAACGAGCCAAGATGCAGAAGTACGCGACCTTCATCAAAGAAGCGAAGTCGCTGGGGGCAACGCAAATGTCGCTCGACAACTTGCTGAGCTATTTGAAGCCAAAGAATTCAGACCGCACCGTTTCGCTTGGCAACCGCATCAGTGGCTCGGACTTCCCAATTCAAAAGAACAACAATCCGCCAAATAGCACTGGACGCGTTTCAGATGTCTACAACGAGAAATTCAAGAATCGCACTCCGAACTGATTGCTAAATCTGAATTGAAGTGAGAGATGAGTTGAGCCTGGTGAAAGCCGGGCTCTTTTCGTTTTTTCGCCAAACAATATTGTTTTGACTATTGTCTGACGCTTAGTGAAATGCATCTATATTGACATTGAGTCGATACCAGAGGAATTGGGTGCGGGTGCTAATAATTTGACAATTGGGAGGGCGTGTGCAATATTCCATCCCGCCTCTTCTCATTGCCCCACACTGATTCAATTGCGGAGTTCCCTATGGCTCGAAGCAGCAGACCAACCCGACCTCAAAACAACTTGGACCGCCGTAAGCGATCTTGGCTGAGTGTTGAGTTGTTGGAACCGAGACTCAATCTAGCTTTGGACGTGCCTGCATTTAGCAGTCTTCCGGGTGCGAACCACACCATCTACCTTGATTTTGACGGGCATGTGACTTCCGGAACTGCCTGGAACAACGGAGCAACGATTAACTCACCCGCTTATAGCTCCGATGCTGACAGGACAAACTTCAGCGCTTCTGAGCTGCTTGTAATTGAACGCACTTTTCAGCGTGCCGCAGAAGATTTTGCTCCTTTTCAAGTCAACGTCACGACGGTTCCAGTCTCAGTTGAAGATTTAAGAAATACAGGCGGCACGGATACGAAATGGGGTGTTCGAGTTGTAGTTACAACGGACGTCGCCTTCAACTGCGGTTGCGGAGGCATCGCTTACATAGACAGTTTTGATTGGAACTCGGACACGCCAGCCTTTGTGTTTAACACGAGTGAAATTGGCGTTGCGGAAGCCGTCAGTCATGAAGTCGGGCACGCCTTGGGGCTCTCGCACGACGGCACAGCAACGGCCAGTTACTATCAAGGCCACGGTCTGGGAACGGATAGTACCTACTGGTCAACCATCATGGGAGTTGGGTACTACGTCGATGTGTCGCAGTGGGATCGCGGCCAATACACTGGGTCCAACAATGGAGGTACAGATGCCAACTATGGAAAAGGTCCCGATGACTTGGCAATCATCACCAACTACAACGGCTTTGGATATAAAGCCGACGATCATGGCAACACTACTTCTACCGCGACTAATTTGGTCCCCAACGGCACCGCCATCAGCGGCAGCGGCCTGATTTCTACGACCACTGATGTCGATTATTTCCGTTTCAATACCAGCGGCGGTAACGTTACGCTGAGCGTTAACCCGGCAACGGTGGGTGCTAATCTGGATATCGAAGCCAGTTTGTATGACAGCGCCGGAACTTTGATTGCATCCGGTAATCCGCTGCAGACGCTTAACGCTTCCATAAATGCTGTCGTCACCGCGGGCGAGTACTTTCTCAAGATCGATGGAGTCGGGGCAGGCACACCGACGGCCGCAGTACCAACCGGCTATACGGACTACGCCAGTCTCGGTGCCTACACACTCAGCGGAACTGTGAACGCGGCGAGCGGCGATTCACTTAGTATTATTGCAGCCACCGCGTCTCGAAACGAAACGAACAGCGGTGCCAATGCGTTCACATTTACAGTGAACCGAAGTGGTGACACTTCGACTATATCCACTATCAACTACAGTGTAGAAGGAACAGGCAGCTTCCCAGCGGACGCTGCTGATTTTGTCAGTAACGTGTTACCAACTGGAAGTCTGTCGTTCGGGCCGGGCATCGTTTCTCAAACCATTACCGTGAACGTACAAGGCGACACAACGATTGAGAACAATGAAACGTTTTTGGTCAGGCTCGCAAACCCGAGCGCGACGACAACCATCGGTACCTCTTCGGCTATCGGAACGATTCTGAATGATGATGCCCCCGAAGTCGCCCCAACTCTAGCTATTTCAGCCACAAGCGCCAATAAAGCAGAAGGTACCGGCAGTGGCTCAACGCCATTCGTATTCAGCATCTCGCGGGCCGGCAATCTCACTGGTAGTTCCAGCGTTCGTTACACGGTAACGGGTGTTTCGCCGAACAAAGCTGCAGGCAACGACTTCACGGGCGGATTCCCACAAAACGTCTTAGTGAACTTTGCTCCCGGCGTTGCTTCAATCGATATTAGTATCAATGTGCGACCCGATTCAAAGCAGGAGTCCAACGAAACTTTCCAAGTGACTTTGTCTTCCCCCGTGGGTGCGACCGTTTCTGTTGGATCTGCCAATGGCACGATTCAGAACGATGACGGGAGAGCAGCAGCGGGTGCTGATGACCGGGACGCCGGTGAACTGATCGCAGTAGCTGATCCTCTGTGGATGTTCGTACCGGCTGAGTATCTCACCGCTGAGCAGTTGGCTGTTCCCGTTATGACGTGGATCGATGGGATTGCGTATGTCGGTGACCTTGCACACGATCACGCATTGGACTTGGAACTACAGCACCAACTCGATCATGCGCTGAACCACGAACATGAACACGAGTTCGATCATGACTTCGAACACGCTGCGGAGTATGCCGCAATGGCGAGAGTATCCGAATTATCAAACAACGTGTCGTTGGCCGCGCCAGTCTATTTCGATTTGGGAATACATCAGCTGATTTCACGTTTAGCGGCCGTTCAACAAAGTGAGGTAACTCAATCGATCGACGTGCATGTTGAAGCTCAAACGCTGGGGCTTGATGGAGTCGATTCCGTAG
>JANPLP010000074.1:0-5047 GCA_031426595.1 Planctomycetia bacterium
GCTGAAGGACGACACCACCGGCGAAGAAACCCTGGTCGGCGGCGGTGAACCTGAAGTAGAGCCCATCTATGGACCAACTTACCTACCTCGCAAATTCAAAGTCGCAATCGGCTTGCCAGAAGACAACTGCGTTGACATCTACACCAACGACTTGGGCTTTTTAGCCGTAGTTCGGGACAAAAAGATTATCGGCTACAACGTCCTAGTCGGCGGCGGCTTGGGCACCACTCCGAGTGCTAAGAAGACATTTCCGGCTTTGGCGAAACGGATGGCGTTTGTGACACCGGAACAAGCCTGCGCGGTCGCGGAAGCAGTCGTCAAAGTACAACGCGACAATGGAAACCGCGAAGATCGAAAAGTGGCGCGTATGAAGTACTTGATCGCCGATCGAGGCATCGAGTGGTTCCGAGCCGAAGTGGAAAAATATTTTGGTTCAAAATTGCCTGACTGCACCGAAGACGAAGTGCATGGTTTCGACGACCATATGGGCTGGGCCGAACAGGGTGACGGCAAGTGGTTCTACGGTTGGAACGTCGAAAACGGACGGCTTTACGACAGCGAAGATCGTCGCTGGAAATCTGCGCTGCGCGAAATCTGCGCGACGCTGAACCCCGGCATCCGCCTGACCGCGCATCAGAGCATTCTCTTCACCGAGATCAAACCTGAAGACAAGGCCACTCTCGAATCCTTGATTCGCAAGCACCGTCTACCGCTCAGCGAAGATATCTCCAACGTGCGGCGTTGGTCGATGGCTTGCGTCGCGCTGCCGACTTGCAGTTTGGCAGTGACGGAAAGCGAACGCGTGCTACCGAACTTGATGGATCAGTTCGAAGTCGAACTCGCACGGCTTGGCCTGGATAGCGAACGTTTCACCGTCCGTATGACTGGTTGCCCGAACGGTTGTGCTCGTCCCTACAACGCCGATATCGGTTTAGTGGGTAAAACGAAGAACAAATACACCGTGTTTGTAGGGGGCCAATTGCTCGGCAAACGCTTGGCGTTCATCTACAAAGACGGCGTCTCGTTGGAAGATATTGTCCCAACGCTCGTTCCGCTTTTCGTGGCCTTCAAGCAACACCGCGAAAGTTCAACCGAAACCTTTGGCGACTTCTGCGATCGAGTTGGCAACGAGCAACTGACCGCTTGGTCGACGGAGTACGCACCCGCCGCTTAATTCATCACAGTTTAACGTGATAATCGACCTACAAGCTCGACGCGCAAGCTCAAGCTACAAGCTCGACGCGCAAGCGAGTGAATCCCCATAACCCCGCATCGCAACCAAATCAATGGCGATCCGTTCGCACTCGCCCAGCGGCGCCCTATACGTATCGTAATTCAGGTGCGAACGGTGAGACTAAGTCTCGTAGGGCCATTGGCCGCGAGTCCAGAGTCCGCCGTCGACGTAGAGCGTGTGTCCAGTAATGAAGCTGGCCGCGGGGCTGACTAAGAATACGACAACGTCAGCCACGTCGCTCTCTTGTCCAACTCGACCAAGGGGTGTGATCGATCCCCAAGTTTTTCCGTAATCGGGACTCTCCCGCATGGTGCGTTCGTTCTCGATGGCTCCGGGTGCGACGCAGTTCACCCGAATCGTGTACTTACCCAGTTCCACAGCGGCCACCTTGGTCAGCATCTCGATGCCACCTTTGCTCGCGCAGTAATCGCCTAAACTCGGAAACGGAACGCGATTCGCGCCGGACCCAAGATTGACTATCGCACCACCGTTCGTTTGCATCATCCGAGCGGCTCGCTGAATGCAAAGAAATGCACCGGAGAGATTGGTGCGTATCGTGCGCGACCATTCCTCTTCCGACAATTCCATCAGCGGCTTGAAAGTTTGTACCGCAGCGTTATTGACCAGCACAGCCAGCTGCTTTCCCGTCGCTTGAATCTCCGCGAACAGTCGATCGAGCTCGCTCGTCGAACCGACATCGGCATCGAAGATAAAGCCATCGCTGCCAGCCGCTCGCACCAGTCGCAAAGTTTCATTGGCTCCTTCTACGTCACGAAAGTGATCGATGACAATCTGATAACCTACAGCCGCGAGTTGCTGGGCAATCTGCCGACCAATCCCGGAACTCGCTCCGGTGATCAGTGCCAACTGATCGCGCGGCGAGCTCTTTGGCTTACCCTTACTGCTATTCACTGCGTCTTGCGAATCCACTCAATTCTCACTTAGCTAAGTCGACCAGAGGAAACTTCTCAACGTCTAAAGATCGAAACCTATCAACTATGGAAACTTCGGGGCGCGCTTCGCCACGAAAGCTGCTATCCCCTCGCTGGCTGCTTCAGTAGTAAGCGAAGTGGCTGTAGCCGCAGCACCGCTTGCCAGCCAAGTAGATAGTTGTTCACCAACCGTTTCGTTCAGCACCTTTTTCGTCAGCTGAATCGACTCAGCGGCCCCTTCGGCTATCGAATCCACCCACCCGCTGGCTCGCACCCAAATCTGTTCTGAAGGAACGATATGATGTACGAATCCAAGGTCTTTCGCATCCGGCGCGGATACCTCTCGCCCCCCAATAAGTATTTGACTTGCTAGACTTGCGCCGATTCGAAAGTAGAGCAAGGGCGCAAGTAACCCAGATACTAATCCGAGTTTCGGAGCAGGCACGCCGAAGCTAGACCGCTGACTAGCCACCACCAAATCGCTTGCAAGTACCAAACCTAGTCCACTACCGAGCGCGGCTCCATCGACGGCCGCAATGATAGGCTTTGGAAGTTGAAGCATTTGTTCGAACAACGCTTGCAGCGAACTTGCGTCTGCTGACCACTGGTTGAGAGATTCAGGAGCGTCGTTAGCACCCGTTTCTTGCAACTCGTGCACGTCGATCCCAGCGCAGAAATGAGGTCCGGCACCGGTCAACACAATGCCGCGGACCCGTTTCTCTTGCCTTAAATCATCGAACGCTTGTGCTAACTCACCAACCATTTCCCGGCTGAGCGCATTGCAACGATTGGGGCGGTCCAAAATAATGGTTCCCGTCGCTCCGTTCACTTTTACTTTGATCATCACTTCGCCTCTCAAAAACAGGCCGAAAAAAACACTTGCGACTCCAACCCACACCTGTCATGGTTTACAGTGTGACGTACCCCATGCAACACTCACCACCCACTGGGAAAAATTATGCGCCAATCGTACACCAACTTCGCAAGCGAGTTCAACGGCATCCGCTGGCTCAGCGCGTTACTAGCCTTCAACTTACTTGCTGCCCTAGGTTCAGCTCAAACAAACAATGCGGCAGCAGACCAAGCATTACCCGATATTGTTTACATTCTCGGTGACGATCAAGCGTGGAGCGATTATGGATTCATGGGCCACTCCCATATTAAAACGCCTAACCTCGACCGCTTGGCTCGGGAGGGTTTACTGTACACTCGCGGCTATGTTCCTGACAGCCTCTGCCGCCCTTCGTTGGCCACGATGATCAGCGGCTTGTACCCGCATCAGCACGGGATCGTCGGCAACGACCCACCACCTAGCAAGACTGCCAAGCGCGCGACCCCCTTACGAAGCGGCCGATATCGCGATGCAGAGTATCAGCAGCAGATTGAAGAGTATCTCAAGTTGCATATCGACAAGATTGCGACGTTACCCGATCGCCTCAAACCTCTGGGCTACATGAGTTTTCAGTCTGGAAAGTGGTGGGAAGGGACTCCTTCACGAGGCGGTTTTGACGCAGGCATGACTCACGGTGATCCTAGCCGCGGCGCACGTCATGGCGATAAAGGCCTGGAAGTCGGCCGCACGACCATGCAGCCTGTGGAAGACTTTGTTGCGAATGCTCGTAAGTCAGCCAAGCCCTACTTTCTTTGGTATGCTCCTATGCTGCCGCACACACCCCATGATCCGCCGGCTGACTTGCTTGAGAAATACAAGCCCCTCGCTCCAACGGAGTCAATTGCGAAATATTGGGCGATGTGCGAGCGATTTGACAACAGTATTGGTGATCTGCTGAAGATCATCGCCGAGAAGGGTAGACCTAATAACACCCTAATTGTCTTCACTTGTGATAACGGCTGGATCAACTTGCCCAATCAAAGTGCTTACGCGCCAAAAAGTAAGCGGAGCCCTTACGATGGTGGAACGCGGACACCCATTATTTTTCACTGGCCAAACAAAATCCAACCACAGCGAGACGATACACAGCTTGCTAGTACCATCGATTTGGTTCCAACGGTGTTAAATCTTGTTGGGCTGCCCAAGGATGCTGCGCTACCAGGAGTCAACCTAACCAATAAAGCCAACGTGGCAGAACGTGGACCGTTGTTCGGTGAGATCTTCGAACACGATATCGTTGAAATGGACAATCCTCGCAGCAGCTTGTTGTACCGCTGGGTGATTGATGGTCATATGAAATTGATTGTTCCCGAACAGTCTCGCGTCCCTGGTGCACCAATCGAACTCTACGACTTAGCCAGCGATCCGACGGAAGAATCGAATTTAGCGGAACAAAACGCAGATTTGGTGAAAAGCCTCCACGACAAGCTCGATCGCTGGTGGAAATGAGTCGACCGAAGATGGCGTTCACATCGTAGCGGTTGTAGCGGAAACACTAGACTTCCTCGCGCTTCTGAAGGAACAAATGATCGCGAGTACGCAGTGCTTGGCTAGTCGTTAAGTAAGCTTAAAGGACACGTGCGACTAGTACTCACGCCCCTGACGCTTATTCTGTTGGTCTAATCCATTATGAAAATCTGTTGTATCGGCGCGGGCTACGTTGGCGGCCCGACGATGGCCATGATCGCCAAACAGTGCCCCGACATTCATGTCCATGTAGTGGATTTGAATGCCAAACGTATCGCAGCTTGGAATTCCGATGTATTGCCGGTGTACGAACCCGGTCTAGACGAAGTCGTTCGCGAAGCCCGTGGCCGCAACTTAAAATTCTCAACCAGCGTCGATGAAGCGATCGCGGAAGCGGACATTATTTTTATCTCGGTGAACACACCTACCAAAACATTTGGAATGGGAGCCGGTCGAGCTGCAAACCTAGAGTTCATTGAAAAGCGCATCCATGTTCGGCCTGCCCCAGCAGATCGGTCGCAC
>JANPLP010000075.1:0-2041 GCA_031426595.1 Planctomycetia bacterium
TACGGTTTGGTTGGTTTGTGGAGAGGGAGGTGGGTCTCGTTCCTCGACCCACCCTACGGTTGGTGGGTCTCGTTCCTCGACCCACCCTACGGTCTACGGTTTTGTTGTGTTGGTTGAGGAACGAAACCCACGGGTTGCTTAATGGATATCGCTGTTGATAGGAGCGATGCGGCCTGGTTCGGCTCCTTCGAGCGTTGAAAATTCGGCCCAGATCGGCAAATGATCGCTGACCTCAAGAGCTTGTTCGAGCGACAGGTTGTACTGGCGAAGGAAATCGTAAACGCCCACTTTGCCATTGAACTCAACAGTCGCTGGGCCAGAGAATGCGATCTCGTCGAGCATGTAATTCCCTTCGACGTTGGTGGGAATGCCGATCAGGGCTAAGCGAGTTCCGATCTTGGTGAGCGGAAACAGTTCGGCATCGCCACCGACGAAATCGCCGAGCAGGATCCAATCGTCTTCGCCGCGGCCGTCGTTTTGAACCGCGCTCACCAGGCCAGGAAGCAGTTGGCGTTCGCGTTCAGCGAAAGTGGGATCGATGCGAACATTGATCATCGAAAATGTGAACGCTTGATTAGCCGCATGCCCTTTGGTCCGAAACCATGCGACGAGCGGTTCGCGGGCGATGAGATCCTGCGGGTCATCGACGGTATAGAGCTGATAGCGATCCGTTTCTAGGCGTTGCGTATCGAAGATGTAGGCGAATTGTTCGAGGGGGGCGGTGCGGCCAACACGCGGCCCAATCATGTAATCATAGTTGCGACCGGACTGGTTAAGCCGCTCGACGAGGATCGGCAGGATGTCATCGCGATTCGATTGGATGCCTTGCAAGGCGACGACATCGAAGCGGCGTAGGACGCGAACCAGCATTTCGAACACATGCGGCTTGGCGAGCTTCGCGGCACCCAGCGCCTGGACATGAAAGCTGGCAACGCGTATCGAACTGGGCGAGCCGCTTGAGTTGCTCGAGCCACTAAAGTTGGCTGAACTACTGGTTGCACCGGAGAGTACGCCAGCACCCAAATTCTTGCTTTCCCATATCGCGAATTTTTCACTGGCGGTTAGCATGCGTCCGAGGTCGGGTTCCGGTAAGTGATTGGACGCCGTGGTTTGGGGTTGAAAGTTATTGGAGGGAAGAGCCTGAGGAAAGTTGGCATTGGAAGGGTTCGTCGAAGTGGTGGTGCTAGTAGCGGCAGGCGATGCCGAACTCCCATTCAGCGGCTCCATCGTGAACGTGGGTGCACTTGGTGAGCTCGACACTGAGTTTGGATTGGTGGACGGAAATGGACTTCCGGAACTGACCGGAAACGGAGTCCGCGAGTAGTTGGGTGGATTCAGATCGTCGGGCAATTGCAGTCGATTCAAGTCGCTGAGCAGGGCGGCTGACCAACGGTCACCGCGAGCTTCCAGGTCTGCGATTTCGGCTGCCGAGCGACGTTCCAATCGGATATTTTCAAGTCCCGCGATGCGATAATGATTCAGTATGAATGCCAGCGCGGCGAGTGTAGCGGTGGCGGCGGGCCATTGTCGGCGAAGCTGTATCAATTGGAACATAAGATAAGGTCCTGCGCGAATCAGTCACTGCTGACTAAGTTCTCACGCGACGCTTGAGCGGCCATGCGGCAAGCGATCGCAATAAGTTCCCGAACGGAGTTCAGGAAACCGGACCAGGTTCCATCCCAGACAATCTGCGCACCGGCGACGCGAAGCGCGGGGTGCCATCATGTGCTTCATCGGATGTCGCAGTCGGACATAAGCAATCCGGTGTCAGGATTCGTGCCGAATGCAGGCCGTTGCAGACCGTTTGTTGCGAACGGCGAACGGCGAACGATTAAAGGGGGAGTTGCGCGTAGCGGAAGTCTGCCGTAATTGACGCTAGAGTAGGCAGTACTTGCGGTCGGACATTTGGCTATTGTGACGACTGGAGCTTGGCTGCTGTCAGTGTATTCCGTAGCAGCATGGCGATTGTCAGCGGTCCAATTCCGCCGGGGACGGGTGTGATAGCTGAAGCGATGTGGGTGAGCGGTTCGAAGTCGACATC
>JANPLP010000076.1:0-3349 GCA_031426595.1 Planctomycetia bacterium
TTGGGAGCTGTCTCGCTGCGCTCCGGTCGCTGCGCTCCCTCCGCTACGCAAGACAGCTCCCAAAGCCTATCTTAGACCCCTTTCCCCGGGGACATTTCTAATGAACGCTACAAGGGGACATTTCTAATGGCGCACAACACTGTTTTCTTGGCTGCATTTTCCAGGCCTACAGTGTCGCTTGTATACTGTATATGTTGAGCATTCAATGGAGTACAGTGGGACTGCATTGACTCTCGTCTGAATGTGTATGAATGTGTATTTGAGCATTAAGGGTTCGACCATGCTTTCCGGTTTTGAATGCGATGACGACCAAACAGGTTGGCTCGCCGGTGCTGCATTATGGGCAACGGGCGCCGCGACCGGATGCATGCTCGCAATCGCAGATACCGGTTTGTCGCTGACACATTGGCAAGTCCTCGGCCTCGCAGTCTTGGTTTCTATCGTATCGCTAGGTGTTCGTCTGCCTGTTCTGCTATCCAAGTGCAAGGTCCCGACTGGGTTGCTGCACGCAATCTGGATTTTCGCTTTTTTCGCTCAAGTGAATTGGGCTGGTTTCTTAGCGATCCGAGCACCCAGTGGAATGATTGCGGCCGAAGCGCTACTTATCTGCTTAGGTATAGAAGCTTGGTTATTGTTCGCGACGCGCGCGAGGCTGCCATGGTTCTTTAGCCTCTTTGATGGTTTTGATTCGCCAGCCAGCTCCGTGGCTGCTTCGCTAAGCACACCAGCTAACTCCGCAACTCAAAGTCAGATGAATCACACGTCTAAACATGCGCGCGACTCAGCTACCTGTGATACGGCTGAACAAAAGTGTGCACACGAAGAAGAAGTGGGAGATATTCGCCGCGAGTTTGTCGATGGTATCGATGAAAACGGCGAGCGTTATCTATCCGGCTTGGTGAAGGTATACTTCGAGCCAAATCAGCGTACCGAAGCGGTCGTACTGAGTTTCTGCCCCGCGCTCACAGCACCTGCAAGCCTTGAACTTGAATGCGACACTGAAGACGCTACCGCTCGAGTTGAACATGCAACCGAAACCGGAGCTCGTTTTCTAGTCCGCCGCGACAATGTCACTGAATCCGCGTGTGTTAGCGTAGAGTGGTTCGCGCAAGCATCTAGTGAAGCTCTGCAGCATCGGCAACTCAACCTGCCATAGATCATTTTGCGGATGATAGTGGGTTCAGATTCTGTGGGATGATCGAAACGCGACGCACCGCTACCGGCTGGATGCCGGAATAATCGGTAAAGGCGGGCTGACCGTCGACTGCGGTCCACTTGGTTGACAACTTCTGCACTCGAATTTGCATCACCGTGGCAATTCGTGAGCTACGATTCCCTCGGCAGAGGCTGCAGAGGCACGTAATGCCTCCGCTTTTTTAGGATTGACCAATGGCGACTCGGGATGATGTCGACTGAGCACGGACAGTTCGACCTGATACATGGCAGTAACGCTTACGAGCGATCGCTTGCGCCTACTCTATCCAGATGGCTGTTGATCGTTTGTATCGCTTTCGCGGTACTCATTGGAACCGGTTGTCATCGGATCTACCTGCCTCGATTCGACCCGACAGGTGCGAACGTCTTCTTGCCCTTTCCGAACACTACCGAGCTATCACTCTCGTCGAACCCCGCTTTTGAACAACCTGCGGCTCCTCCACCTTGTATCGATGGCGGCGACGGTGGACTGTGCAACTTGTTCAATCATAAACTCGTCGGTCACAAACACGATCTATTCAAGCACAAATCGCCAGGTGCATGCGGCGAGATTCAGATGACGCCGCTGCGCGTTGTAGCCCCTGTCGGCGGCGAAGTTGTTTTGCTGGCAGGTATCTGCGGCGAAGATGGTTATCTTGTCAAGCGACAACCACTTGAATGGATGCTTTCGCCAGATAGTGTCGGAACATTCATCGAAGTTGGCGATGATATGAAAAGCAAACTGATCAGCACGCTGCGTCATGCGCCGAAAGTGGAGAAACTCGATGTCGACTTTGCACGTGGTCGAACGAGTAACAGTGAGTCGGTCATCACACGCGGAACTCAGCGCACCGATGATGACATCCAATTGAAAGAAGGCCAAACATGGCTCAGCATCTCGTCGCCCAGCGAAGGGGTTAGTCGCGTCACCGTGCTGGCACCGGAGAGCGAACTGTGGGATCAACGTCGCCAAACAGCAACCATTTATTGGGTCGATGCACAGTGGGAATTTCCTCAGCCGCAGATCGCACGCAGTGGCGCCGCGATCAATTTGCTGACACGAGTCACCAAAGCCGAGAATCTGAAACCGGCCGCGGGCTGGACCGTGCTTTACACGATTGTCGATCCTAGTGTCGCCATTTTTGCGCCTCCCGCGAATCCAAACATGGTCAAGGTCAGCGGCAATTCGGCTCGTGTGACCGTCGACGAGAATGGTCAAGCAAATGTTCAAGTCACAGCGCCTCCCGGCTCGCGCGGTACTACACCGATCGTTATCGAAGTCATTCGGCCCGCCGAACCTTCAGACAACTTGCCCGAAATCCTGCTCGGACGCGGCCAAACGGTAGTCACCTTCAGCTCACCAGGGCTCGCTCTGCAATCATTCGGTCCACAGGTCGGCATGGTCAGTGAGCAACTTACTTACTCGGTGACGCTTGCCAATCCCGGCGACATCGATGCGGAAAACGTTTCACTCAACATGACCATTCCAGCCGGCATGCAATTCGTTACTACTTCTCTCCAACCGACACGGCAAACTCCGAATCAGTTGGTTTGGGACCAAGGTGTCCTGGCCGCCCAACGACAGATCGATGTGACGGTTGTTCTGCAAGCTCAACAGCCAGGCGACTACGCAGTTATGTTTAGGTCCGCTGGCGAGCCAAATTTGAACGCCGAATCGAATGTCGCAACCCAGATTGTTCAGCCTTCCGTCGACCTCCGTTTTACGCCCGCCGGCGGCATCGCCGAAGCGGAAACCGGCAGCCGCATCAACTTTGATATTGACGTAACCAATACAGGCCGACAGACTTTGACCGACTTGACCATTGTGATCGAAACCGAGCCAGGTTTACCTGAAGTCGAAAAAGGTGCTAATCGCGTCGAGCAACGCATTCCCATGTTGCAGCCTGGACAAACGACGAGCCCTGGCGTCGCCTTCAACATCCAACGCGAAGGTCCCCTCAAGGCTCGTATCAAAGTGCTGTCTGGAGCTGCAGTTCTGGCGGAACGTGAAGCGACCGTATTCGGTACTCCAGTAAAACCGAAACGCCCAGGCATCGATGTTTCAGTCGAGTTTCCCGAGACCGTAACCGTCGGCTCGCGAACCCGCGCCACCGTAACAATCATAAACACCGGAGAAACAACGCTCACGGGACTC
>JANPLP010000077.1:0-2664 GCA_031426595.1 Planctomycetia bacterium
TTCCAGCACGCCGCTGAGCGTGTTGCTGGGGGGAACTCCAGTGACGTAATAACAGCCCGACCAAGCGCTGTTGGGGTGGTTGTGCATGCGATGGTAGTTCCCTCGGCGACTGATGTTTCCCCAAGCGGACACACGAAATCCGCCGCGCGGCGGGGCCGCTCTGCCGGCCACTTCGGGCAATTGCCCGGTGGCCTGCACCATCCGGCTGAGCGACTCGGAAATCCAAGCCCTCAACGGCTCCACGCAGGGAGCGGGCCACTCAAGCAAATCGGCGCTCGAATGCCAGCCACCCACGTTGGCATAGTCCGTCGAGGGATGGCTCGTTTCCCGTTCCAAAAGCAAGGTTCGCAAGGACGCGTTGGTCGATTCCGCGTTGGAAATCTGAAATCGCCCAATCAAGGTAGGGAACGCCATCGAAATTTGGTGGCTGATCGTCGGAGCGTTGGAGTCGGTCATCGAAAGGAGGGAACCGCGAAGTGTTTTGAATGGCAGCGAAATGGGAGTAACGTTGAGTCTATCGTCAGCGAAGCCTGCAACCACCGCAATGCGTCCGATTTCGTTTTTCTGCCAAAAAATTTAGGCTTCCTTCTGGATTTCGGCGCAACATTCTGCGCACGTTTTAGCTACAATCGTTCTGTCAAGGCAAACGTCGAAATTTAGGGACGAATATTGCATCCGCTTGCCTGAATGATTCCATCCAACCCACATAACCGTCAAACTCGTGACGCGATTTAGGCCCAGTGATGACCGGAAACTCCGACTACGACTTAACGGGAACACAGGTTTGGCCAACCATGTTCTTTCATCGTCGATGGAGTCTGCATGCCCAAGAGGCGCCGAGCATCATTGCATTCTTGACGCAACTGAAAGCGGAGCAAGAGCAAACGATTGAGAGCGGAGTCGCCATCGGGGCAAAGTCTTCTCATGGATTGTACGAGAGCCATTTCGATTTGTTCTTGAATCAGAATACCAGTCTTCAACGATTGGTGAAGTTCATTGCAAGCACATTGGCCTTGGCTGTCTGCATCGCGAATGATCAAGAAGCAAAGCCGCAAGATGTCCAAATTGAATTCGCGGACAGTTGGTATCACATTACCAACGAGGGCGGTTTTCATGATGCCCACGTCCACGACGGTTGCTCGTGGTGTGGGATATTTTATTTGGAATTGGGGACGAGCGGCCAGCGCACTGGACGTTCGGCACCCAATGGTGGCAGCCGTTTCTATTGCCCGCTCACCTTGGGTGGGAGCTATCGGGACTATGGAAACAAGTACCTCTCTGCCACGATTGATCCTCCGTTGGAAAACGGAATGCTTTTGTTGTTCCCGTCGTACCTGATGCACAGTGGGCTTCCCTATCGCGGCCAAACAGACCGCGTCGTGATTGCGTTCAATGCCAAAGCGTTCTTAAAAGAAGGCGCGTTGTCCGCGTTGCATGCAGGATGAATCAAGCCATGACCAACCTTCACTATTACTTCATCGTATCTTCGTCAAACACGGATAGGCATACCGCTGCTCGTCCGGAGAATACGAAGACCTTCCGTTCCTTATCAATGATTTTATTTGCCTAGACGTTCTCACCTATTTGGAGTTCGAAGATGCCCTTCCGTAAAAGCCATGCCGCGTTCACCTCTCTCGCCCAATCGCTCAGCAGTCTTGTTCGTTTGCGTCAACGAAAACGATTTCAGAAGAAACGATCTGCGCGCCGCCGATTTCTTGAACAACTTGAACCACGCAATTTGATGGCCGTGGATATTGTAAGTGTCACTCCAGTCGACGGCGCCAATGATTGGGCGGTGGATACCAATCTGACCATCACTTTCAATAAGCCCGTGGTCAAAGGTCAAGGCAACATTCACATCGTACAGAACACGACCGGATCGTTGGGTGTGGCCGTGGACGTCAACTCGGCTGCGGTAACCATTGCGGGCAACGTCGTCACGGTCAATCCTCCAACCGATTTGCTGGCTGCTACCGCCTACACCGTCTACATCGATAGCGGCACTTTCCTCGACACCACGGCGGTGGCTACGACAGGCGCAACGTTGTTGACTCAGGACTTTGAATTCCTGCCATTGATTCCGTTTCCTGCTCCTGTCACCGGTGGCGATGGAACGGACTATACACTGACTCCGCCATTGAACTACGTGGTTGATAACTCCTTGTTGGCAACGGGTGGCCAAGCGCCCTACCGAGGCTGGAGTTTCATGGATAAGAACTCTTGGGTGCGAGAGGCCGGACAAGCCCGCGACGCATTCACCAAGGGTATTGGTAAAGTGGCCGTCAGCGATCCTGACCAATTTGACGATGCCACGAACGGTGGGGCATTTAACAGCAAGTTTGTTTCGAGGCCGATCCGGTTGACCGGGGTCGCGGCCAATTCGGTCGTATTGGAATTCGACTCCAGTTTCCGGCCAGAGGATTCCCAAATCGGAACCCTGGATGTTCGCTTCGATGGGGGCGCTTGGACCAATATCCTAACCCTCGATCCCTCCAATACGAGCAACGATGCACCCAGTGCTACGATCAATTCAGTGAACTTCAACGAAAAGTTGACCTCCGGCATCAACACCGGAGTGAGCACTGGCGGGAAAGGAAATGCGCCCTTTAGGAGCATTCAGAATCCAGCAGGGGCCACCACGATGGAAGTGCGATGGGGCACGGT
>JANPLP010000078.1:0-2812 GCA_031426595.1 Planctomycetia bacterium
TGACTCCAGCGGCCGGACGTTACTTACGCCAACTTTCGAAGTTTCATCAGGGGAACTGTCGTATTTGATTCGCGGTCAATGCCAAGCGTTCGTGGCGGTTGATTCGATGCGATTGCTGGCAGGTCCGCTGCACGGTGAAACACGGCGCGAGTTTAAAGACGATAAAGCGAAGCTCGAGTATCGTTGGGTAACCCAATCTTTACAACGATACAAAGGAAAGCGAGTGCATGTCGAGTTCGCTCCTATTGATGGCCAGCCGTTCGAGGTGGTGCAAGTGATTGATGGCCGCGCGCCTGAGTTGCTGCCTGTCGAAGCCAACGCAGAGCAATTGAAGAAGCTGTCGAGTGGCAATGAAGCGGATCGCGCCAGCCACACGAACCGCATTTTGCTGGGCAGTGCCTTAAATGCAATCCAAGCCAACACAGAGAACTGGCTTGAACGCGATTCCAGCGGCGCGGTGAATGCTTATCGGACTGCAGTGGCAGCTTGGAAGAAATCGCTCGACGAACTCGCTTCGCGGACCCCCTGGGAATCGAAGGTGGCGATGGCGATGATCGATGGCACGGCTGAGAACCATCCCATCTTGATTCGCGGAAGTGCCGACAACGATGGGCCGATGGTTGAACGACGCTTTCTCGAAGCGCTCGATGCCAGCAAGATCACGGAACGAGGAAGCGGGCGATTGCAACTGGCTCATAAAATCACTGACCCACGCAATCCGCTGACGGCTCGTGTGTTGGCAAATCGACTGTGGCATCACCTGCTTGGCCGAGGCATCGTGGCCACCACGGACGATTTTGGTGTGCAAGGGCAACGACCAACTCATCCCGAATTACTCGACCACTTGGCGACGCAACTGATCGAACACGATTGGTCGATCAAGCAGATGGTTCGAAACATCATGTTGTCGGATACTTACCAAATGAGTTCCGCAGTGAATGAGAAAGCTCGCAAATTGGATCCTGATAATAAGTGGCTAACTCATGCTCGCGTGCGTCGCTTGGAGGCGGAGGCGATCCGCGACACATTGATGAGCGTCGCGGGTCGTTTGGATCTGCGGTTGGAGGGTGGTAGTGTGCCTGTGCACTTAACCGAATTCCTCGAAGGGCGTGGGCGACCGGGAGTTAGCGGACCAGCAGACGGTGAGTTCCGACGAAGTCTCTACATTTCAGTCCGCCGCAATTTTCTCGTTCCGATGATGTCGACTTTCGATTCACCGAACCCATTCAGTTCCATGGGACGCCGCAATGTGTCCAGCGTTCCAGCCCAGTCGCTAACACTGCTGAACGATCCGTTCGTACATCAGTTGGCGAAGCAGTGGAGCGAAGCATTGCTGGCGAATGCAGACGTAACGAACGAGCAGCGACTGGAGCAGATTTACCTGACGGCGTTTGCGCGCGTGCCGACTCCTGCAGAACAAACCGCAGCCATCGGCTTCATTGCTGAACAGTCGGGGAACGGTAGAAATCCGCAGGAGGTTTGGCAAGATCTGACGCATGTCGTGATGAACATGAAAGAGTTGATTCTGCGTTTCTAATGCTTGCCGGTACACTCGATGCGTTCGGTGATAACAGGTTGTGCAGTCATTCCGGTTAGGCGAAATTGGTTCACTTATGATGATTTCTCGACGTCAATTGCTCAGTTGTGCTGCCAACGGATTTGGTTCGGTCGCGCTGTTCGCCATGCTGGCTGAAAAGGCTCGGGCCGAATCGACCGGCACACAGCGGGGGGCTAGTCCGCTCGCTTATCCACAACGTGCGAAGAGCATCATTTTTTTGTATATGGATGGCGGTCCGTCGCAGGTGGATACGTTCGATCCGAAGCCGATGCTGGAAAAGTACAACGGCCAGGATCCGGGAAAGTTGTTCAAGGTTTCACCGACGCAGTTTAATAATAACGGCACGGTGCTCAAGAGTCCTTGGACGTTTAAGAAGCATGGGGAGAGCGGGATTGAAATCAGTTCGCTGTTTCCGCATGTCGCCAAGCATGCAGACTCGCTGGCTGTGATTCGCTCGATGACATCTCAGTTCCCCGAGCACACGTTCGCGAACTACTTTCTGCACACGGGGAGTGGATTGCAAGGTCGGCCTAGCATGGGAGCATGGGCAACATATGGGCTGGGAAGCGAGTGCGACGAGCTGCCGGGCTTCGTAGTGCTGAACGGCGGCTTGATCCCGCCGGGCGGTTTGGATTGCTTTGGTAACGGCTTTCTGCCTGCTTCCTATCAAGGTTCCGTTTTGCGGCCGACGGGGCAAGCGTTGGCGAATGCGATTCCAATTGAAGCGAGCTCACGGCTGCAATTCGATAAGCTATCGCTGCTTCGCAAACTGGATCAAGCGACCGTTAATCGCGAAGGCGAACACGATGAACTGGAATCCGCGATCAAGAATTATGAGACGGCGTTTAGGATGCAAGCCGCGATTCCTAAACTGTGCGATGTCGCGGATGAAACTCAGGAGACTTTGGATCTTTACGGAGTAACGAATTCGCCGGATGTAACGAAAACGTTTGCTCGCGAATGCCTGTTGGCCAGACGCCTCGTCGAACGTGGTGTGCGATTCATCGAGCTCACTTGCCCATCCGTGGGCCATGATCGCTGGGACCAACATAGCAATCTGCTCGACGGTCACAATAAGAATGCCTTGGCAGTTGACCAACCGATTGCTGGATTATTGGCTGATCTAAAGCAGCGAGGCCTGTTAGATTCGACGTTGGTCGTGTGGGCTGGTGAATTTGGAAGGACACCGTTTGCGCAAGGTAACAACGGACGCGATCATAATCCCTTCGGATTTTCGATTTGGATGGCAGGCGG
>JANPLP010000079.1:0-5201 GCA_031426595.1 Planctomycetia bacterium
GTGCTATAAAGTGCATTCTCGCGTCGAGTCTCGGCTCCGCGCGGTAGCTGACGAACATGCATGTTGGAGTATAAGGAGCGAGTCTTGATCAATCGGAGGGCTGGAAACTCGCAGAAAGTACTGAGCTTGACCCCAAACGGTCGCACAAAGTACTGGATTTTTATACACTGTTTGACCAATGTTCGCACGTCGGAGACTTCGCCTGATCCCGAAATCGCAAACGAAGACCTCAGCCCGGCTGAAAAGCGCCGGCGAATTGAAGCGGTCTTGTTTCTTTCGCGAGAAGCGGTGAGTAGTAGAAAATTGTCGAAATTGGCTGGGTTGGCGGACGCAACCGAAGCGCGTACACTGATCCGCCAGCTAAATCAGCAATATGAAGAAGACGGTCGTGTTTTTCGAATTGAAGAGGTAGCGGGTGGAATGACATTGCTTACCCGTCCTCAGTTTGCTCCCTGGTTACGACGCCTAGCACATCTGCCAAGAGTGACTAAGTTATCGCAATCGGCGATGGAAACTTTGGCGGTGGTGGCATACCGCCAACCTGTTCTGCGGGCTGATGTCGAGGCTATACGTGGAGTCGGTTGCAGCGAGGTTCTCAAGCAACTGATGGAAAGCGAATTAGTAAGAATCAGCGGCCGTAGTGAAGAATTGGGGCGACCCTACCTTTACGGAACTACAAACCGTTTTTTACAAATATTTGGGCTGCGAAGTGCCGATCGGTTACCCCGAGCAGATTGGGTGAACGCCGCTCGAGTCGATTCGCAGACTATTGAAGCTAAACTTGATTCTTCGTTTGAACATGACCCAGGGACAGGCTCAGAAGCAAAGGAGTCCACTGTGAAGATGAGCTTTTCGGCGACAGCGTTAATAGAACCTTCCATCGATGAACTGCGAGACTCCGTCTTGATCAGCCAAGTAGTGCGCGCCGAAATCGATGACGAAGACGATGTAGAGGATGATGACTTCGATGACGATGATGACGTCGACGACGAAGAAGATGACTTCGAAGACGACGATGAAGAATTGGACGACGACGAAGAGGAAGATGCTGAAGTAGAAGAAGAACTCGCCGACGAGGACGAAGAAGAACTCGAGGAAGAGGAAAGCGAAGAAGACGACTGGGAAGAAGTCGACGACGAAGATGACGACTGGGACGACGAAGAGGATGAAGACGACGATTGGGAAGAGGATGACGACGAAGACGAAGACTGGGATTAGGCCCCGATCCGTTCAAGACCGCATCAGTCGCCAACAATAAGCGCTAACATTAGTCGCTTGTTCCTAGAATAAAGCCAGCCCTCGCGCTCGTGAGTGCTGGCTATTTGCTTTTACGACTTAGCGATGGGTTCCAATTACTGATCGACAATTTACTGATCAACAAGGGCGTCACCTATGCTGCCTGGTGTCACCGTCACCTGTTTTTTGCTTAGCTACTTGATAGCCTTGCTGTTGGAGCTCAGCCGTTTAGCGGTTAGGTTCCCTGGTCGCAACACCATTTTGATTGGCATTTTGGGTTTGGGTTGGATCGCGCATACCCTGTTCTTAGTGAACCAACTCAGTTTCGGGCCAAACGGCAACGGGGGTACGACTCAGTGGCTTTCCAGTTGGTTTCAGTGGTCTATTCTGGGCGCCTGGGGACTCGCCGGGGCCTATCTGTTCCTCCTCATTCGCAACCCGCAATCAGCACTAGGTGTCTTCCTGACACCTCCGATCTTAGTATTGATTGTACTGGCCATGATAGTTCGCGATGCACCACCTTTCTCACCAGAAACCACAGTTGGATTGTGGCGCTCGATTCATGGTGTAAGTCTCCTGGTCGGGACGATGTTTATTTGCTTTGGTGTCGCGTTCGGCGCGATGTACTTGGTTCAATCGAGAAGGTTGAAATCTAAACGGCGTCCGACGAAAGGATTCAGTCTGCCGACGCTCGAGTTCTTGCAGTCAATGAATCGTATGAGCCTCTTTGTCAGCGTGATTGGCCTCGGCTTGGGAATGATTTCGGGTGTCGCCCTGAATGTTGGTAAGGACGGAACGATCGCTTGGCTAAGCGGCGGAATTTTGTTTACAGTCGCGCTGTTCATCTGGTCGCTGGTTGCAGCCATTTTAGAATTGACTTCGCAAAGCTCGCTGGGCGGTCGACGAACGGCTTATCTAGCAATCGCGAATTTCGTCTTTCTGCTTGTCGTGCTAGGGATCGTGCTCTTGTCTTCCCATGGACAGACCAAGCAAGCAAGCGTTACGGAACCAGTCGTGAACGGACCAGAGCTTTTCCGGTCATGCGCAGAGGAATGGACGTGCTCTCCCGTGCCTCAGCGGGAGGTGGCAGTCTAATGTTCTGGAGAATGGTCGGCTGCAGCCATCATCGAACGCCTATCGAAATCCGAGAAAAGCTCGCTTTTTCACCTGAGCAGGTTCGTCAAGCGTTGGCAGTGTTTGCAAAGCGTTTTCCAGAAAGTGAATCCGTGCTGTTGAGCACGTGCAATCGAGTGGAACTGTACACTGCCACTCAGTCGCTCCAACGTCTTCCGAGCACCAGCGATCTAGGGAAGTTTTTAGCTGACTTTCATGAATTGCGGCTAGAAGACTTTCAAGAACAACTCGCTGCAGCAGAGGACGAGCAGGCGATCAAGCATTTGTTCATGGTCGCCTCGAGTCTCGACAGCATGATTGTCGGCGAGGCTCAGATATTATCTCAGGTGAAGACCGCCTATGAGCTAGCTTGCGAAGAGGAGTCGGCTGGAGGATTGATGCACAGCGCGTTCCAACGCGCCACCGCTGTCGCTCGACGTATCACAAACGAAACGGAGATTCATCGCCGTCGAATCAGTGTTCCTAGTGTCGCGGTCAGCGAAGTGGCGACGCAGTTCTTCGAACGTTTTGATGACAAGCGAATCTTATTGATCGGCGCCGGTGAGATGGGGACCGAAACCCTCAAGTATCTCACCGACGCTGGCGCCAAACAGATCCGTATCGTCAATCGAAACGCAGAACGCGCGATCGAACTGGCCAAGCAATTCGACGCGGTGACGACGCCATGGGACGCGCTCGAGACGAGCGTCAGCGAAGCGGATTTGGTCGTGTCGACAACCAGTTCGACGGAACCCATTTTCTCGTTGGAACGGTTCAAGCGCGTTTTACAGCGGCGGAAGCGGCGCGCGATCTTGATATTGGACTTAGCCGTCCCGCGCGACTTCGAAGCTGCGATTGCCGACCTGCCCGACGTCTACATGTTTAGTGTCGATGACTTGCAAAAGGTCTGCGATCGCAACATTGAACTGCGCCAGAAAGAGTGGCCGAAAGCCGAGCGGATTGTTCAGGAAGAAACACAAAAGTTCATGGCGGAGATGATTCACCGCGGCAGCGGGCCCACCATCAAACTGCTGCGTGAACAGGCGGAGAGAATCAAGCAGGAGGAACTGCAACGGTTGCTGGGCAAGCTGCAAGTGTACGGTGTCGATGAAAACGTCACCAACGAATTATCGGTCGCCTTCGAGCGGCTGGTGAACAAACTGTTACATCCCCCGCTGCAAACCTTGCGAGAGCACGCCGACACCACCCACCACGCCAGCATGCTAGACGCTCTCCGCCGCCTCTTTCAGTTGCGAGACCAACCGTAGGCCGTAACAAGCCCAGCGCAGTATCTCCCAATGAGTCGCAATTTGGGCTTGGATACGATCTTTTTGGCTAAGTACTCGGTGGTCGACTTGAGCACCAGAGTCTCAGTCGGCGGGTTCTCCGGATCGTAGCCTTCGGAAACGAATCGTTCGTAGAGCGTCGACCGAATCCGCGTACCATCGCTGTCGTAGCCATAGACCGTTTTGCTCGCGACGCTCGTCGTACTGCCTGTCGAGAACTAGACGGCTTCGCATTCGTAGTCCGCAACTTGCGATTCAATCAACACTCAACTAAGCAGCGCCAACGCAGCGAGCCAAGTCGACCTGGAAGGGCTCAGAGCTAATCGGCAGCGTCTAAAACTGCAAACCGAGTCGAGCCAATATAGACTGAATCCTGCATCACGCATCGATCGAACGAGTAAAACGAATCAATAATCCTCTCATCAGTTTGATTTCTCCACAGCGCGGTTTGCGTCACACGATATCTATCTGTAGCGATTCGTTCCTCAACTCTAAGGATGCCAACTGCCTCATCACTGTTGCTATAAAATGCGATCACGTCACCCTCGCTTGGCCAAATTGAAGCAGCACGATCGAGCGTTGCGCTATCCTCATTCCAGGCTTGGAAATACTCATCGCGAACATAGTTGCGCCGCATCGCACACCAAACCCAGGTTGCCGGGTAATTTGCACACGCATTTAGTAGCCATTTAATCTCAATCACTTTAGTGCTGCTATAAAACTCGCCGATAGTCTGCGTTACAATAAACTGCGCGGGCAACTCCCGCTGCGTATTGATAGCATATCGCCTACCGCGAAATAGCTTGGTACCAAGCTTATGTTTCTCGATTTCGTCTTTAGATCCTCCGAATGTCTCGAATACACATTCGACATCCCAGTTTATGAACCACTCCTTATCTCCCCAGACGTATCCGTTATCCAGCGAATTTGTTGGTTCAAATAGAGGCCTTCCCCAGAACATGCCAGATGAATCTCTGCAGAAATACACCGCATCCATCGCATTGGGAAATATGAGCATTATATTACTCGCCGAATTTGATTGGTGATTAAACTTGTTTCCAGCCAAAGCCTTGAAACCACTTCGTTGCGTCGTCTTCTAAAAGCTTCTCATAATCGTCTGCGAAGTTTTTGTCCTTGAACCTTCGGTTATAAACATCCCTGTCGGATCCATCCCATGAACAGGATCGCTATGGATCACTGCCGCAAACTCATTCGGTCGGGTAATCATCGACTAGAGACAGAAAAGGACAGGCTATGCGGATTGACTCAGCCTGTCGATTTTGGTAAGCTCTGCGGATTAACCAGGGAGAACCAGATATGACGATTGCACGTTCAAAATTGGTAAATGTCGCCGTAAGTCGTTGGTACCACTGCCTTTCACGATGCGTCAGGAGGGCTTTTCTATTCTCCGAAGGCGAGGATTCGAACTCGGGGGACCGCAAAGGTTGGATCGAAAGACGACTGAAGGAACTTGCGGAAATCTTTGCAGTTTCCATCGGTGGTTTTTCTGTCGTGGATAGCCACCGGCACGTGCTGTTGAGGCTCGATTCTCACCTAGCCGAACAG
>JANPLP010000080.1:0-6668 GCA_031426595.1 Planctomycetia bacterium
CACAGAGAAGCTCGTTCAAGCGGACCTCGATGTGCTCTTGCAATACGCTTCCTGATTGACCGGGCTTTTCAATTGTCGAACTGACATTTGGTCACACGTGTTTGGACTGATGATGCACGGGTGTGAGTCCAGTCTATGGCGCTGGCAGCTGTTCCGCTTGTTTGGATTACGAAAATCTAAATCGAAACGAGCTGAACAAGTTTCTTCGCTCAGTTGCAATGTTTAGACTCGCTGCGATGGGCGACTGTCGGGGCGAGTTAGCTTTACCGCTGGTCTGGGCAGCTTATAACCGTGCTGTACTACGTAACGCGAAGTTGGGATTTACTTGCGAGCTTCTAGTTCTCCCCAGCGTTCAAAAGCTTGGGCGAGTTGTGTTTCCAGGTCGGTTAACAGAGTTTGTTCCCGCACCAGCTCTTGCTTGGGCTTCTTGTAAAAATCGGGCTCAGCCATTTGTTCGTGCTTGGTAGCAATGGCTGTTTCGATTTTTTCAATCAGTTTGGGAAGGTTCTGGAGTTCTTGCAACTCTTTAAAGCTCAACTTCGCTTTCGAAGACTGAGTTTTATTTGACGCAGGAATCGCCGCTTCAAACTGCTGACCAGCCGTTTTTTGTTTGTAGTCGCTCCCCGCCGCTGTTGATTTGGAAACGGACTGCCGAAGCCAATCATCATAGCCGCCGACATACTCTCGCACTCCATCGGGTTCAAACACGATGCAGCTAGTGACTACGTTGTTCAGAAACTCGCGATCATGACTAACGACCAGCATAGTTCCCTGATACTGAATCAATCGCTCTTCGAGCATCTCCAGGGTTTCTGCATCTAGGTCGTTAGTGGGTTCGTCGAGCACAATAACGTTGGCAGGTTTCGCAAAAAGTTTAGCAAGCAGCACACGATTTCTTTCACCACCACTAAGTTGCTTAATCGGGGTACGGGCGCGTTCTGGCGTAAACAAAAAGTCTTGCAAGTAGCCAATGATATGAGTCGGCTTGCCGTTAATCTCCACGGTTTTGTAGCCATCGCCGACTTCGTCTTCGATCGTTTTCTCGGCGCTCAGTTGGTCTCGAAGCTGGTCGAAGTAAGCGATTTGGAGATTCGTTCCGAGTCGAACGGAGCCCGAGTCGGGAGCTTGCTCGCCCAGCAGTGTGCGAAGCAGTGTGGTCTTGCCAGCTCCGTTGCGACCGATGATCCCTACTTTGTCGCCGCGCATAATCGTCGTGGAGAAACCGTCGAGAATGTGACGATCACCAAATGCTACCGAAAGCTCTTTGGCTTCGACGACAAGATTGCCACTGCGAGCACCTTCTTGGATCTTGAGATTGACAGAGCCGACCTTTTCGCGGCGTTCGGATCTTTGCAAACGCATCTCTTTCAGTGCTCGAACGCGGCCTTCGTTGCGGGTACGTCGCGCTTTAACACCTTGACGTATCCAGACTTCTTCCTGAGCCAGTCGCTTGTCGAAGAGTGCGTTCTGTTTCTCTGCCGCCGCCAGTGCGTCTTCTTTGCGTCTCAGAAAAGTATCGTAGTCGCATGACCAATCGAAAATGCGGCCCGTTTCAATTTCAAGTATGCGAGTGGCTAACTTGCGCAGAAACATTCGATCGTGCGTGATGAACATGAACGCAGTCGGCCAACGCAGCAGGAAATTCTCCAACCACTCGATGGCGGCAATATCCAAATGGTTAGTGGGCTCGTCAAGCAACAACAGATCGGGTGACCCAACGAGCGCCTTTGCCAATAGCACTCGTCGCTTCATACCTGAAGAGAGCGTCTCAAACCGGGCTTCTCCATCGAGTTCCATGCGGCTGAGAATTTGATCCGCAGCATGTTGTCTCTGCCATTCGGCTTCGTCGCTGTTGTGGGTATTGGACTTTGCGGAGATGCCTTGCAAAACAATTTCGGCGATTGTTCCGTGGGTATCCTGCGGCACATCTTGTTGTAACAGAGCGACTTTGGAGCCGGGTGCAAAGACTGCAGAACCGTGATCAGGGGTGACGGTGCCGGCCAGGATCCGCATGAAGGTCGTTTTTCCCGCCCCATTTCGGCCCAGTAGACCTATTCGCTGGCCACTGTCTATCAAGCAGTTGACTCCATCCAAAAGAGCCGGACCACGAAAGCGAATAGTAAGATCAGTGACAGTAACTAGAGGCATGGGAGGGCTATTAAGTGAGAAACCTTGAATCCAAAACTTGTCTCAGTGTGGGATTGTAAGGTTATCGCCATCCAATTCTAGGTCTGTGCCTTCCGAGCTTTTTTCTGGCACCTATTTCTAGGCCGTTTTTCGAAGCCTATTTTCTCTGTGAAGTGCGCTTGACCCGTCTAGCCTATCGCGCATCCATCGCCATCAAAATTCGTTAGCTCTTCTAAATTCGCTTCGAGTACAGGTTGAGGGCAGCTCCAAACAAGGAAAAATAGCGCTTCCTTGGCCCATCGACCGATCTCGCTATCGGCCGCGAAGCCGGCGCCTTTGGAAACGGTCAACGCGGCTTGAGTTGCTCGAAGTGAGAGTGAGTTCGCTTTGCTTCTCAGTTCGCTGGCTGAGAGACGACTTGGTCGGTGTCCAGCCAACGTCAGCAGCAGGGATTGAAGCTCGCTTACTTCAGTCTCTATAGCCTTAGTAGCCGCGACGATTTCAGGTCGTTCATTCGCTTGGCGTACGAGGTACGAAGCAGCAGCCGAAGCTAACCCAATCGCCAAGGTTGAAGTTTGCAATCCGCCGGTGCCGCCTCCACCCGATTGCATGACATTCAAGGCGGGACCGCCCACTATATCTTGAGGCTGGACGATAACGTTCTGCAGTTCGATCTTGTCGGTACAACTCGATGTAAGGGCCACTAATCGCTGGCCTAAGTAGGTGGTTAATCCTGGGGTCAAGCGTGGTACGTTGCATAGAATCTGATTGCCGTCGGGTAACGTAGCTCCAACCACGATGTAGTCGGCAAACGCACCGCCGGTCACCCAAGCACTGAAGCCGTTCAGTACATAGCTGCCATCTGGTCTGCGTTGAGCCGAAAGCGCAGGACGTGACAAATGCTGGCGACTTGTACTTAAGTGACTGATTGCGACCGTTGCAATCAATTCGCCTGTCGCCAGTCGTGGCAGCAACTCTTCTCGCAACGCCTTGCTTGCTCCACTGGCAATCCTTCGGCAGGCTGCATTCCATTGGGTCAAAACGAAGGTGGTCGTCAGGCAGTGTTGGCTGAGCTTCAGATAGCCTTCGATGATCTTACTGTCCGACCAATTCAAACCGCCGTATTTCTCCTCCACGAACCAGCGAAAAACACCCGCTTCCGCGCACCAGGCCAACTGTTCTTTGGGCCAAGTTTCATAAGCATCCAAGTTAGCAGCCGAGTCGCTCAAACGTGTGCACAGCACATCTAAGCTAATGGTTGAGGGGCTCGTTGCTGTCAAGATTTGTTCTGTTGGCATCGCGGTTAACCAAGCGGTTTTCGTGGGAGCGTTGGCAGCGAGTTCGAGATCTCGCGAAGTACTCAAGTTCGCTTCAGTATACGGAATCATTGTGCGAACTGTTAGTTATCTTCTTACACGCTGACGGGGAGTAAGTGTGCCACGACGTGGGGGCCTAGCTCACCGCCTTGAGCGTCCGCAGGTGGTGGTATGGCTTACAGTACGCATAGGACCTGAGAAATCGGCGACACTCGCTGCTGCGTTCCCTAAGTAAAAAGCGGTGTGCTAGGTTGGTGCACACTGCCAGAGCCCGTCTTTCAAAAGGCTCTGCGATCCCGTTTCTCGCTTTCCCCCAGCTTAGGTTGACGTGGGAGGCTGGAGCGCAACTGCATTGACGCCTCGCGACATTAATAGCCCTACCCTGACGGGGCAAACATTGAAATTAAAGGATTTATTCTTTCATTCATACTGGGACCGTTCAGGGATCGCAACTAGAATCACCTTCGACTATTGACGAATAGGCCCTAGCTCAGCATCTCCATTTAGAAAGAATTCGACGATGTCTAAACGATCTACAATCACCTCTGCATCCGCTTGGTTTGGCCTAGCTCTGGCGTCGGCGACAACCTTCGCCGCTGACACAACTCCTCCGCCACCCAGCAGTGCGGGCTCGATCGTAAATGAGACTCCTGCCGAGCCAGGTAAAATCGGAGCATGGGTATTTCGCACAGGTGATGATGGCTTAGCATTGAACGTGCAACCAATCCCATTCAGTCCAAAAATCAGAGGTTATCTCCGTCAGTACACGCGAACTGCCCTGGGCTACACACCGACCGACATCAAGTTACAAGTTGATCCTACCGCGGGCGCTGTACCGGCTAACCTTGGCAGTACGGGCATTGAGTTGTCCATGGAACCTAAGACGTCAAATGGAGTTGAGTATTTTGAATTAACTTACTTGGCGACTGGCGGTGTTTCTGTGAAGGTTGGGGCAGTCCGATATGTGAATGGCAACTCTGGTCGCGGGGGATCTGACGTCGTTCTGCGTGTGAATACAAATCTAAAATCGGTGACTCGCAGCCCTTGCGATGAGCCCCCACTCGACGACATGGGCGAAGAAGAAATTTTAGATCAAAGCGCATCCACTCTGCCATTAACCGCGGTCGCTACAGAAACCAGCGAGTAGGCGTCGTCAGTCTTGAATGGTGCGAGCTAACCGAAAGCCAGTAGATGACGAAACGTAATCGGCTGGCTCTAAAACGTTGGTGTGCAAAGCAGCACTTTGCACACTGAATTTAAAACGGCCACCGAAGAGATGCCTATCCCTCTCGGTGGTTCGGCCTTCACTCCCATTATCTAAAGCATAAAAACGATAGGAATTGCGCAATGAGCTGATCGGTACATTTTCAGTCCATTCAGCCAGGTTGCCACCCATATCGAAGAAACCAAGTCGATTTGGGCACTTCGAAGCAACGGGATGACTTGAACCACCGGAATGTGGCATCGTCCATTCGTATTGACTGAGCAGCGTTTCGTCACTCCCGTGATGCCAAGTATCGTCGGATCCCGCAGAGCTTGCCCATACGTATTCGGCGAGAGTAGGGAGTCGGTAACCAGTGCGTTTCAAGTATTCGTCGTTGGCGACAATATCCCCGTCATTGTCCCACACTCCGCTATAGCACCACTGGGACTCAGGAATGCCTTCGCGTTCGTTGAGCCACTGGCAGAACAAGATCGTGTGCTCCCAGGATGCCAGTTGCGGAAGTTTGTCAGCGACGGGTCTTACGTTTCGTTTCTGTCTATCCTTCTCGATCCATTCGATGACCCTTGGGTCTTCTAAAAACTCAGCGTACTCGGCTCCCGTTACTTCGCAGGCTGAGATCGCAAGTCTTCGATTCAGTCGAACCCATTGACGGCTGAGTTGGTTTGGCCCCGTCACTACAAACTCGGGTGGTTGGAGGATGATCATCTGGTGACCGAGGACTGTTGTGAACCAGTTCCTGTCTTTGGCGATAGTTGGTTTTGCAAGTCCCTCTTCGTTTGGCAAATTCCATTGCTTGAGACACCAGTGTGAAGCATTTAGTAGACCAGCGTCACCAGAGTTGCTTGACCAATCAACTAGACGCGCGACAAGCAAACGTCGACTGTCCTCTGACATTTGATTTGGAGAGAAATTTCCTAACGCGGTTACCAATGCCGTTTGCAGCGAAACGTCGGTTGCTTCACGCAGCAAGGGAACAAACGCATCTGCTGTGAGCGCTTTCGGAGCATGTGCGATCAAGGCAGATTGAGCACTTCGTCCCCACTTTTCATGCAGAATGTCACGTACTACATCCATTTCACCGATACTTGAAAGCAAAATTGCAAGTGCGGCGATGCGTCGCGCTTCGCTCGCTTTATCCGCATTGGCTTGCCGCGCGCGGCTCCACAGTGAGCAGGTAAGCAAGTCGCCTCGCGAATTCGCTTCTATATTTACGCATTCAGGCTGGTAGCCCTCTTCTTGCAGTTGCATGGCGGATCGGTTGTGCTCTGGCACTGACTGAAAAAGCACAATTCGATGCGTCCGATCATCGTTGAAGACGCCGCTGGAGGACACCCGGCGCGATAGTTTGACGTCATCCAGCAGTCGTTGCCACCGCTGATCGGTGCGCAGGCCATCGAAATCGACATCCAATAGAGTCGCTTGAACTGCTGGATACTTCTCGATTGACAAGGGAGCTCGCGCTAGTAGCTGGTTGAATGCTTCGACTGGTTCTCCATCTGTAAACTGGCTTGAAGCAACGGTAGCTAACGCACGCAAAAAGTAGTCATCGGTTAGATTCGAACGGCTGCTGACTTTCTCAAGCTCGGTCAACAATCTGAGAGCCTCTTCGGATTCGTTTCTGAGAACTGCCACACGCAGTTGCAGGTAGTCCTTTTCAGCTTGAGTGTACTCCCCGGGAAGAATCGACTCTTGAAGCAGCGTATCGAGCTCGTCGCTCTTTCCGAGCCTAGCCAGCGCGCGAGCCTGTTGGCGCTGTGCGCCTCGTTGCGTTGCCGCTCTTTCGCTTTCGTCCAATCGCAAGAAATCGGCTTCTGTCAGTTCCATGAGCAATTCCAGCGCTTCAGCCGGCTTTCCGCTTGCCGAAAGATGCGTGGCGATTATCACCGATTCTCTCGCTGTAGGCTTTCTCCCCGAAGTTTGGTCGAGAGCTGCCAGATAGTTTTCCCAGTTCAAGCCTCGCTCGTTCGCCATCAAAGTGGAGGCGGTCCGAAGGTCCGTCG
>JANPLP010000081.1:0-2042 GCA_031426595.1 Planctomycetia bacterium
GTCCATCGTAGGCGATCGGAAGTTCCAGAAAACGAATGCCGTTCTTGTTGCATTCGTCTAATTCGTTTTTCTTGATTGGTCGAGAAGCATCCGAGATGTCGATGTTGCCTTTGGAAAATTCGCTGAATCCGCCGCCAGTGCCTTTGACTCCGACGGTCACGTCGACGTTGGGAAACTTGTCGTGAAACTTAGAACCAGCCGCCTCACTGATCGGGTAGACAGTGCTCGATCCATCTACCTTGACCGTCCCTTGAAGCGCCGTATTTACTTCGCTGGCTTTGTTCGACGGTGCATCGCCGGCGGCTTTCCCAGGCAGCGTATCCGTTTTTGGTTCACAACCAACCATCAACCCCATAAAAGCTACAAGAATCAAAACTCGCCGGATCATCAAGATTTCCTTAACAAAAAGTTCTACCGTCACCATTTCTTCCAATTGATGGCAATATCGTAAACGCTAATTGTTAAGATATTGTTAAGAAACGGAGAATAGTCGCATCGCAAAATGGGTGTTCAAATGTGCACACAAAGATCGTTAGAATCGATGTAGCTTACCCAGAGTCCCGGACGTGGCCGGAGGGACGTATTCCACTACCCGCTTGCGCTAGTTTCGCTCGGTTTGGGTGGATGAAAGAACACGGCTAAAAGGATTGCGGCAACGGTCGCAACAAAGCAAGGCACCAGGAAAAGTCCTTGGAAGTCCGTTTTGCCGTTTTCAGTGAATACCGCCTGAAACAACCAGGGGCAAAGTGAGTTCGCAACTAACGCACCCACGCCTAGAATCATCACATTGAACAGGCCTTGAGCGCTGTTGCGAACGTGCTTTGGGAAATGGGCATCGGCGAAGATATAGACGGTCGCAAAAAAGAAGGCGTAACAGATTCCATGAAGCATTTGCACAAGGACGATTAGCGAGGGGTACTGAGGCAGGAATGCGTATACAGCGAATCGAGCCGCATGACCAAGAATTCCGACGATCATGGTCGTTCGCCAGCCAAAATTTTTCAGAGCCATGCCGAGAAAAAACATCGTAATAATCTCGAATAACTGTCCTACACTCATCACTGGCATAATCCAGTTCCCCGGTATACCAACTCCGCCCGCCTCTTGAGAAGTGCCGAGGAATATACCTGTCCAATTGAAGTAACAATTGTGAACGAACGAATCTAGAAAGGTGACGAACCACAACACGAGTACAAAAGGATGTTTGAGCAGTTTGATAACCTCGATCCAAGCAAGACTTTCAGCACCCTCGTCTGCTTTTTTAGGCGGAGTATGCGGCAAGGTGAGACTGAATAGGGCTAGCAGAAGCGAAGCGATCCCGGCAACAACAAAAGTCCATTTCGTTGCGCTCTTAAGTGCGTCGCCATTCAGCGGATTCGCCAAGGCTGTCCCAATCCAATCGATCACTCCCGTCGGATTGGCCGCTTGCACGGCTGCCCAATCGACAAAGATGAACGTGAACGGCCAGGCTGCAAGAATCCATCCAATCGTCCCTCCCATGCGAACGAGCCCAAACTCATTTTGAGCATCTTTCATATTAGCGAATGCAACCGAGTTCGTAATCGAAATTGTCGGTACGTAGAACAGACAATGAACTAACATCAAGACAAAAAACGTTGCGAAATGTGTAGTGAATCCACAACCGAGAATAGCAAGCCCGCCGACCAGATGGCTAAAGGCTAGAAATTTTTCAGCAGCGAAATTGCGGTCGGCGAATTGGTTGCTAAAAAACATTCCAACAATCGCGGCCAATGGAAACGCATTCAAAATCATCGATTGTTGCCAGGTCGCAAATCCTAGCGAAGGAAGATAACCGAAAACGAGTGGAAACCATGCTCCCCAGATAAAGAACTCAAGGACCATCATCAAAAAAAGCTTGAACCGAATTCCCATGAGTTACTCCGCCAGGAAAGTAATGTTTTCGCTACGTATGTGGCCCGACGTAGCGTAACGAATTCCTGAACGAAAACAACTAAGCTCTCAACAGAAAGCATTCCAAAGACGCTGTATTATCGGCTGAAACCTCGTCGATTTTACATACT
>JANPLP010000082.1:0-1853 GCA_031426595.1 Planctomycetia bacterium
TGATGGCGATTTTGCAGATGCTAAAAGGGGAAAAGCAACCCGATGAAGTTCTAGCTGTTGCCGCGGAGGCTCCTGAGGGACCTCGACGGAAGCAATCGCAGTTTTATGGAGAGCTGTATGTGGGGCTTTACTTTGATTCGATCGGCAATACGGCTGAGGCCGAGAAGCATCTGCGTGCGAGCTTGAAATACGATCAGAATCACTACATGTCGGACACTTCGCGAGTTTATCTGCAGCATCGGTTTCCTGAGGCTAAATGAAGTGGTTCCAAGCGTTGATTGTCAGATTTGCCGTTGCGTGCAATTGACGGTCTTTGATGGCAATTGCCAGCAACAGTGTTTACAGGCGAGTGCTTAGGAGAGCGTCCCACATCGAACGACGGCCGCCTGCGACAGTTGCTGCAGCGCCGATTCGCGTTATGGCGGGGCATAGCGTGGCGGTTTAGAAAGGGGCACAATGTGCGAACAATAGAGCCGTTTTCTAATTATGGGTGAATGATCTTGGACTCCACAGCTTCGTCGCACTCGATTTCAGGTGCCGCTGCGCCGGGCAACATTCCGCAGTCATCGAGAGACGGCAACTTGCTGACAGTGGCTTGGGAATCGCGAGCGGAGAGGGCTGCGATTTCTGATTACTACAACGAATCCGAGATCGACTATCAAGTATGGAGTGTCGAGGGCTACCGGCATTTCGGCTATTGGCAGTGGGGAATTTGGCCTTGGCAGCGGCGGCGAATGCTGGAGGCGATGAACGGTGTTGTGTTCAAGCAACTGGGGATCGACCATTTGAAATCAGGCAATGTGGGGGACCTTGGTTGTGGTACCGCGGCGGTCGCCCGTTATGGATGCGATCGCTACCCACAATTGGGCTGGCATGCGATTACGATTTCGCGGGAGCAGGCGGAGCAGGGTCGGGACAAGTTTGAGGAAGCCAAACGTCTTCACGCTGAGGACCGGACTGGGATGGACAGCGTGCATCATGGCGACTATCACGTGCTTCCTTGGCCGGACGAGTTTTTTGACGCCGCGTTTTACTTTGAAAGTTTATGTCACAGTACCGAACCGGAAGTTGCCTTGCGAGAGGCGGTTCGCGTACTGAAGCCCGGCGGGCGGCTGGTGATTGCAGATGGATATGTAACGCGGCCGATCGAGCAAACTTCGCGTTGGTTCCGGTGGCTGCACGACGAGGTGGCGCATAACTGGGCGGTGCCGCGATTTCACGAAATCGGTTGGCTGCCGAGTTGGTTGGAGGCCACTGGACTGAAGCTTGTGACGCAGCGAGAGATGGGTTGGCGGATGGCGGTAAGTGCCTCGCATTCAGTTCCACTGTGTTTGAAGCACACGGTGAAGATGTTGATGCGTGGCAAATCGACCACTTGGCAGTGGAAACACCTGCGAGCGAGTGCTTTAGCAATGATGCTTGGTATGCAACGCCGAAATTTCGGGTACTATTTGCTCACCTTGCAGAAGCCGCTGGGCTGACGCGGGACATGGGTGGTGAGTGAATTGATTTTGGTGGGGTTTGAGTTGGGTTGAATTCTGGTGTTGGGTTGAATTCTGGCGAATCGTGCTGCGAGATGGTGAAGCTAAGCGGTTTGTGCGGGTAAGTGACACCGAGTGCCGCTGGAATTAATGCGACCATTTGTCGCGTAGGCCAGAGTGCTATTGAACAAATGGGGTTGCGGGTACGATACTGACGCACTCCAGGCTGTCGAATATGAACATGTTGTGAAGCTCGTTTAGGCAAGCGGAAACGCTTGTCGATTGTACTAATTAACTGACCTTTTCTCGTGCTCAACCATCTGCGAGCCGCTCGTTCGAGCGATTTTGCGGAGGTTGTACAGGCAAGAAATC
>JANPLP010000083.1:0-3269 GCA_031426595.1 Planctomycetia bacterium
CCAACCGCTGGGGAATCGGGTGTAGCATACATATGGAAGCTTGTGAAATTATCGAATTCGCGGCTGACAACCAACTGGCCCGTCCCTGGGTCAAAGGATACGACCTCAAATCCGGTCTTGAGTATGTCCTTGGAATTCGAAACGGACAGAGTGGATGAAACGCCCTTGAGTTCGATCACTGTCACAAACTTCGCTTGGATATCTTTCAGCGCCTTAATGACGTGCGTGATCGGGTGAATGATTTCAACCGGAGCCTTTTTGTTCACCAGTGTGCCGAACACGAGCCCGCTGGCGACTTCGTCCATTTTCTGGAATTGTTCTTTGCGCGGAACGAACACCGATTGGACTTGATCGAAGTAAACTTGCAACACTTCTGGATTCGCTTCGTCCTTGCGAGCTGTGTAGACCGAAACCGGCTTCACGGTCAAAATCGGTTTGCTCGGTTCTGACCAAGGGGATTCGCGACGGCTAGTGCGCTTGGTCGGAGGCACGAAAGTCGCAGTCGAAGAAGACGAGGAGGGCTTAGTCTCTGCGGCTTTTTCTTTTGGCTCATTTTGTTCCTGAAGATGAATTCGCTTCAGGGCTGCTTGGGTGAGTTTGCTCAGGTCGGGTTTGTACTGTGCCCATTCAGGATAGTTTGGGTCATACATTAACAGTCGAACACGGTATCGGTAGACTTTTCCAGGAGCGGCGGTGTAGTCGTAGAACCGAACCAATTTGTATTTGGTGCTCGTCAGCTTCTTGGGCATTTCCATCATTGGCATGCCGCTTCCGTACCCGCTTCCGCCATATCCACCTCCACCACCATAGCCACCGCTTCCGCCAGGATAGCCGCTGCCGCTGCCCATCCCGCCTGGCCCGCTGCTTCCCATGCCGCCTTTACCGCCGCCTGGATAGCCGCCGCCCATTTCGCTATCGCCGCCCATGCCTCCCATTCCGCCCGGGTAGCCGCTTGGACTTCCTTCGGTAAATCCGCTGCCGGAGTCGCCCATGCCGCCATAGCCCATGCCTCCTGCGCTTCCGCCGTAGCCACCCATGCTTCCGCCGTAGCCACCCATGCCTGCAGGAGCTAACTCGTCGGTATCGGCTTCTTCTTTTTCAAGCGTTGGCACTTTGCTATGGGACGCATATTTTTTGTAGTCATCCAGCAAGAACGGTGGAATAGGCATGGAGATGTTAGGCTCGGTCCAAGTCGCTTGGTGCACTTCCGTACAACTGCCTGGTAGAAATTTCTTGATGAAATCCTTGAATTCGACGGGGCTAGCCTTTGGCAATGGTTTCCAATCGGTTTCTGCAATCACTTTGTCTGGGGTGGCGGGATCAATTTCTACCCGCTGGGCTTCGAAGCCTTGGTAGTTCGGTGTGTCTCGGCCTTCCATGTAGCCAACGACTTTATAGAACTCATTTTTGTAGTCTGTTTCCATTTGCTGGTGAGGTGCCAGAGCGGTGACCATCACCATTCCCGTGGTTAACGGTACGTTTTTCTTGGGAGCGACAGGTTTGGGTGTGGTACCGGTGCCGGATCCGCCTGACTCAGGTTCTGGACCGCTACCTTGAATACCACCGCTTTGCATTCCACCGCCGCTCATGTAGTTCCCATAACCGCCGCCCATCGCACCGCCGGCTGCCATGCCCATTTTGAATCCGAGATCGTAACCAAAAGCAAGTTTTCGAACTCCTGCGACGGTCGTTGTTTCTCCTCCGTAGCCGCCCATGCCGCTTCCGTAGCCTCCTCCTCCTCCGTAGCCTCCCATGCCTCCTTCGCCCATCCCGCCGACGGACCCGCCTCCGCTAGGCATGGCGCCATCGCCTCCCATTCCCATCATTCCAGTTGTGGATTTTTTGGGCTTTGGCGGATCAGGTTTCTTGGCATCTTCGAGCTTTTCAAGAGGATCTTCTTTTCCAGTCGGAAGCACCCGCGCCATCGCTCCATAGAAATACTTGACCTCTAGCTCCGTCGGTGCGGGCAAGACCGGATCGCCGCGCCTGGCATACACGTCCGCGGCTGGGCGAGGCGGCGGATACAAGTCGCTCGGAATTTCCTTCAACGCCTTTTTAGAGAGCTCAAAAAAAACGGGCTTTACAATTCGCCCCTCTTCCTCCTTGATCGTGTCCCAGTGATCCACCTTGAGGTTTTGAGAAACCTGGGTAGCCGTTTTCTGAAGATCCGCCGGGGACTCGTTGCCAATCGTGGGTTTCGCGTTGAACCCTGTATACATCAGCAAGCCAGCAAGGGCCGCAATTCCTGCGAAAACAAGTTTCTCAACGTGCATAACGAGGAAGTTTTTGATGCTGAAACTGGATCCTGAACTTTTCTTTTTCTTGGCCATACCCAGACTCCTTATTTCCAAATTGAGACTTGCGTGAAGGACTTGGTTTGCAATGGTTTCGATGATGCTTTAAGCGTCATCGTTTTTGTACTGCGAAAATGTTTTGAAGTGCAACTCTGTGGGGAGTCGCATCGTTCTACGTTACGGTTGGCATCCTAGGTAGACCTAAGGCGAGGCTAATTCCTTGCCTGCTTCGTTGGTCGCGTTTGTGGATGCCGATGTGTCATTCGCTGCCGGCGCGGGCGCAGACGGTGCGTCTGTCGCTGCGGGCTGTGTGGCTGCAGGTTGTGCGGCTGCAGGTTGTGTGGCTGCTGCGGGTGCTTGAGCTGCCTCTGGGGCCGAACCGGCATTGGTGGCCGCTGCTGCTTGTTCGATCTTCTCTGCAATCACGTCGGCGCCGAGCGACTTAAGGTTGACGGGATTATAAAGGTAAATCAGCCCGAAGATTTCGATAGGGATTTCTGTTGGTTCTTCTTTGACCGCGGCGCCGCCATAGCCGCCGCTGCCACCGTAGCCGGAATCGCCGTATCCTTCACCGCTCATTCCGCCGCCCATTCCCAAGCCGCCTGCTTCTCCGGGCGCACTCATCTTGCCGCCTCCGCTACCGCCCATGGCGCCCATTCCGCCCATGCCGCCGTAACCACTCATACCACCGGCAGAGGTGTCTGGAGCTGGGTCGGTGTTGATACGAATTTGGTACACTTCCAATCGCAGCTTAGAACTACCGCATGCGATGATCACTTGATTCAATCGATCTTTGTCCACTTTCAGTCTCAACCGGACCGGAATTCGCTTGACGACCGCATCGACCGCATTGTCTGGGCTGATTTCTCGGATGGCAGCGCGAATATCGGCTCCCAAACGCGGTTGGAATTCGTTTCCTTCAGCGAAGCTCAGGTAACGACCGTCGGCTGGATCGACTCCTCCGCTGGGGTCTCC
>JANPLP010000084.1:0-2043 GCA_031426595.1 Planctomycetia bacterium
GCCGTCGTGCTGGAGAACACAATCTTCCAAACCCCTGCAATCCGCATCGCCTCCAGCAAATCTAAGGTGGCTGTGACGTTGTTTTGATAATAGATCGCGGGATGTGAAACCGATTCGCCCACCAGCGCAAATGCTGCGAAGTGCATCACCGCGTCAATACGATGCTCAGCAAAAACAGTGGCCAACTTCTGTCGATCCGATAGTTCACCAACGATCAATCGACCTTCAGGCACCGCTTCGCGATGCCCTTTGCAAAGGTTGTCGTAAACCCAAACGTCATAACCGTTGCGTGTTAGCAGACGGACTGTATGAGAACCAACATAGCCCGCACCACCGATCACCAAGATCTTCATCAGTACAACCCACCCTTTCGCGCACCTGCAAAAAATCGCAACGATATCCACCTCAACTGGGCCGCGATCGCGTACTGCTCTCATTCCGCTCAGTACTGTCGTCAACTCAAGCCGAGAAACATTCTATCGTCAATCACGCCGCCCAACGTCTACCAAGGACGTCAGATCCAGCACCATGAGCAGTAAGCTTAAGCGATTACGCGAGCAGGGAAAGACTTCCACACTCGCTCCTGCACCTGCCCTGGCAAGCAACTGGCAACAGAAGTTCACCGACTACCTGCGAACCGAGTGCCATTTAGCCGACAATACCGTACAAGCCTACGGTCGTGACCTAAAGCGAATGATGCAATGGCTAGGAAGCAAGCCGATAAATCGCTTAACGCTCGCCGATCTAACTGATTTCGTTGCCTCGCTTCAGCAGGATAAGCTTGCCCCCGCGTCCATCTCACGCGCGATCGTTACAACCCGCATGTTCTTTAAGTACCTTCAGTTGGAAGGAATCGTTCAAGATAACCCCTCCGAGTTGCTGGCCACACAAAAAATGTGGCAACGCATTCCCAAAGCGATTACCCCAGCGGCCGTCGAACGTTTTCTAGCTGGTCCACGCAAGTTTGATACCTACTGGCAACGGGATCGCGCAATTCTGGAACTCCTCTACGCAACCGGTTGCCGCGTTTCCGAAGTCGCAAACTTACTGCGCGCTAACGCACACCTAGCCGAAGGATATTGCTTGGTGGAAGGTAAAGGATCGAAGCAGCGAATGGTTCCGATCGGACAAAATGCAGTCGCCGCAATTCAAGTTTACCTCGCTGAACTGCGTCCACTCTTGCTCGGTAGCCGCGACCCGGAACGCGTACCATGGCTAGTCCTGTCACGAACCGGCCGACGGCTGCGCCGTGAAGCGATCTGGGAACTCGTGAAACGCTATGCTCTACGATCCGACATCGACCCCGGCATCAGCCCCCATACGCTTCGCCATAGTTTCGCAACTCATATGCTCGCCGGCGGCGCAGATCTTCGTCAAATCCAAGAACTTCTCGGCCACGCCAGCATCCAAACCACTCAGATCTATACGTCCGTCGATAGCTCAAGACTGAAGCGGGTCCACAACCAATTCCATCCCCGCGCTTAACACGAACCAGCCCACATATTACAGAGCTCGCCGATCTGTGCTGCGCTAAGCGGCGGCCGCAGTCGCAACGATTGAGCCGGCGATCACCGACCCACTTCGGCTATGGAAATCGATTTGCTGCATGATCCAATCATGGCTCGCACAGGTAGTCGGACCGAGCAGCACGTAGCAAATGTCGCACAAACGTCCAACGATGCGACTGGGTGCAAGATGAATCGGTCCCAAATCAATCACCACCAATCGATGCCGCAACTTCCACTGAGGCAGCCAATGCGGGATATGCTCCAATGCCCAAGGAGCCGATGCTCGGTCCGGCATCGGTAAACTCAATTCATACCAAGGACCCAACGGCGATTTGGTTGCAACCGGAGCCGCAGTGCGAGTCGTAGGAGCAACTCCAACAGCCGCTACCGGGTCAAGCCGCAATAGCAAAGTCGATGCCCCTGATGCATTTATTAGTTCTGAAGCGGCACAGCGGACCAAACGGTCAATCGATCTCCGATCATTCGCAAATCGACTGCCACTAGTCAGCCCGATCGAGTAAGTCGTTGCGTTCTG
>JANPLP010000085.1:0-9249 GCA_031426595.1 Planctomycetia bacterium
TCATCACCGCCGGAGCCCGACCGCGCAATGCGCTGGAGGTGCTCCACTGAAGAGTGAGCGGGACTCGAACAAGATCGGTAAGTCGGCTTCCAACAGACCGCTTGGCGAGGAAGCCACCAAGTTAGATTCAAAACGTCACGAAGAATACATTACCGGAGTTCAAGGTGAGGGAGCTTCGGAACGCGAGACTACTGAATCTCCCGAAGGCGAGCAAGACTCAGCACGCACCTACAAAGCTCGATACACTGAGTTTCGCAAACAGATGGAAGAAGTGATCGATAGCGAACCGCTCCCTCTGGGCCATCGCGAAACCGTTCGCAAATATTTTGAGTCGATCCGACCTGCGAATGGCGATACGACTGAGTAGTCACCATGCGACTTGGTAGAGCCGATCTGGAAACGGCTCATTCAGGGCAGTCGAGTAAGGGAACTCGGTGTAGGGAATCGATTTAGGGAACTCAATTAAAGGAAACAGTGATCGGGCTGGCGAATTGCCAGCCCGATTGCGTTACGGATGCATTACCGGTGCAGCGGATTACCTTGATCGCGCCACAACCGCGAGCTGCTTGATAGATTGCTGACGCGTAAGCCTGACGTAGTGGGGCAATATGTCGCCATGGGGAGAGGCTCGTCAAGCATAGCATTGAGTGTATAGTACTGCACGAACGAACAAGTCAAACCGCTCAAGGAAATTACTGTGGTTGAATGGTTACCGCACATCAATGTATCGCTCAATGCGATCGCAACGCTGCTGCTAGTTGTCGGTTATGTGCTGATCAAACAGAAACGCGAGACGGCTCATCGCAACGTTATGCTGGCGACGTTTGGCGTAAACATGGTGTTCTTGGTCTGCTACCTCACGTATCACTACTACGCCGGTAGCAAGCAATTCCCGCGCGATCCAGCGGTGGCACCCGACGCCGTGCGATACTTTTATTACGGATTGCTCGCCAGTCACGTGTTGCTGGCCGCGACGGTCCCGTTTCTCGCAATTTGGACCATTTTCTTGGGGTTAAAAGGGCAACGTGAGCGCCATCGAAGGCTTGCGAAATGGACTTGGCCGATCTGGTTGTACGTGTCGGTTACAGGGGTGCTCGTTTACCTGATGCTATATCAGATCTATGTTCCGAAAGCTCTGGCAAACATCTAGCTTTCATGGCAGCAAATAGTGCCTCGAATATTGCAACCCGCTGAATCGGCGGTTAAACTCTACTCACCGTCAGGGATTTGCGGCCGCTTGCAGCCTAAAACTGCTAAAGTGCCACCGAGTGTGCTTCGTGACCTGGGCTTCCTCAATTGAAAGGGAACCCCAAAACTCACGCGCCGATCGGCCAACTTGAACAAGCGAAACAGCCGCTGTCCGTGATGACTACTCCGGAGCAGCGGCTTTTTTTATACCGCTGCGTCGCAACTTTTTACTGCAACCACCGTTTAAGTTACGCAGACTCGATTCAATATGACAATCAAGCCATCGCCAAATTCTACCCTCGTTTCGGGCGAACCCAGCACAAGCCGTCAGGGAATGTCGACGATCAGTGTGCATGCAGGAGAATCTCGCAGCAAGCCTTCGGACGCGATCACCGATTCCATTGTGTGCAGTTCCACCTACACCTTCGAAGACACCCAATCGATCATCGATTTCATTGAAGAAAAACAGCCGCGCGAAGAATATGGTCGCTACGGCAATCCCAATGAGAAAGTGGTTGAAGCGAAACTTGCCGCGTTGGATGGCGGCGAAGATGCGATCGTGTTTTCCAGCGGCATGGCAGCCATTGTTGGCCTGCTGATGGCCAAACTGAGTGCTGGAGATGAGATCGTTTTTTTTGATCAGTGTTACCACCGCAGTCGCGAGTTTTGCTACAAGCACTTGGCACGATTTGGTGTGGTCACGCATCAAGTTAAAACCGGCGATTTCTCAGCCATGAAAGCGGCTATGAATGATCGTACAAAGTTGTTAGTGAGCGAATCTCCGACCAACCCGCACTTGACTTGCATCGACCTTGAGAAATTTGTGGCGCTCGGCAAATCGAATAACGTCGAGACGCTGATCGATGCCACACTCGCCACACCGTTCAATTTGCGACCGCTTGACTTCGGAGTCGACTACGTACTCCATTCAGCCACCAAGTATCTCGGAGGTCACAACGATCTGCTCGCTGGTTCAATCACTGGCAGCAGGCAGCAACTGGAGTCGATTCGAACTCTGCGCGGTATCATGGGCGGAATCAACTCACCGCACAATCTTTACTTGTTGCAGAGAGGATTAAAGACCTTTGAGTTGCGTATGCAGCGACACAATGAAAATGGACAAGCAGTCGCTGAGTTCCTGGAGAATCACCCTCGCATCGAACGCGTCTATTATCCTGGCCTAGCCAGTCATCCGTCGCATGAAATCGCGAACCGAACCATGCGAGGCTTTGGTGGCTTGGTAACGTTTCTACTTCGCGATGCTGACTGGCGTCAAACGGCGGATATCATCGATCGCGTGAAGATTCCACGCATCGGGCCAAGTCTGGGAGGCGTCGAGTCGCTTATCGAACAACCGCTGGTCATGAGTTACTATCAGCAGACCCCTGAGAATCGACAGAAATTTGGCATCGACGATAACATGATTCGCATGGCTTGCGGTATTGAAAACGCTGATGACCTGATCGAAGATCTTCGCCAGGCACTCGAGCAGTAAGCTGTGAAGTAAGCTGTGCAGTAGCTTGCTCAGCAAGCATGTCAGTGAAGCCAGAAGTCAACAAAACGATTGGACAATTCGCGACAATTATGAACGCGAATTTGGCATATCTCGATTGGCGTATGCTCTTGAATTAGCACTACACGGACGATGAGTTACCTTGAATCAGCTTGGTCTCTATAGGATGGAAGTTTAGATGAAGTTTCGCACTCGGGCTATTCACGTCGGCAACGCTCCTGATCCGCAGACGGGAGCGGTGGTACCCCCGATCCATCCGGCTACCACATTTATCCAGCCAGGCGCTGGTGAGTGGGGTAAGTTCGATTACTCGCGCAGTGGCAATCCAACTCGGTCCGCAGTGCAAGAGACCCTAGCGTCGTTGGAAGGGGGTTGCGGCGCACTGGCGTTCTCCTCTGGAATGGCTGCAACGCATTGTGCCACGATGTTGCTGAACAGTGGCGAGCACCTACTGGCTGGTCAAGATATCTATGGCGGCAGTTATCGGTTGTTCCATAAAGTCTGTAATCAATCTGGAGTCGATGTCACACTCGCCGATCTGCAAGATTTAAGCAGCTTGGATGCTGCGCTTCGACCGTCGACCCGCATGATTTGGCTAGAGAGTATCGGCAACCCGCGTTTAACGGTACCGGACCTGCCTGCAATTATCCGTTGGGCGCATGCGCATTCACTGTTAGTTGCTGTCGACAACACATTCGCTTCACCCGCACTCCTGCGTCCGCTGGAACTTGGCGCCGATATTGTGATGCATTCAGCGACGAAAGCCTTAGGGGGACACAGTGATTGCTTGGCAGGTGTCTTGGCAGTTCGTGAAAAGTCACTGCTGGACAGACTGTACTTTATTCAAAACGCGACCGGCGCGGTGCTGTCCCCCTTCGACGCATTTCTGCTCGGACGTGGGTTGAAGACTCTTGAACTGCGAGTTCATGAACAATGCCGCACTGCATTACGCATCGCGGAGTATTTGGAATCTCATCCGATGGTAACGCGAGTGCTCTATCCCGGTTTAATCTCGCACCCCGATCATCAACGAGCGGCCCAGCTACTTACGGGTGGCTACGGTAGCATCATCACTTTTGAAGCGAAGTGCGATTTCGAGGCGACACGGAAGATTGTTAAGTCTACGAAGTTGTTTGGATTGGCGGTCAGCCTCGGTGCCGCGGAGTCACTTATCGAACAGCCGGCGACTATGTCTCATGCCAGTTACGATGCGGCGGCGCGTGTCAAAGCCGGAATCACTGACAGCTTAATCCGACTTTCTATTGGCCTCGAAGACTTTGAAGACCTTACTGCCGATTTGGATCAAGCGCTGCGGAGTTGAGATGCCTGCAACGAAACTTACGATTTCCGAATCGCTGACATCTAACATTCAGTTTCCACTTTCAAAACGTTTTCTATTCGGCGGTATCCAAGTACGGGTCTTGTCCGATTTCGCGTTGCATCTTGGTACGTTCGCGTTCGTGATGAAGTAACATCATGCGATCTCGGAAGTGCTTGCGTTCAACGCGACGCTGGGCTCGTTTGAAGAGACTGGCTAGGGAGTGGAATGGCCCAGGCTGGGTTTTGCCCAGGTTTGCAAGCTGTTCAGCTTTTTTCATCCCCAAGCCGCTGCGAAGAATATCGTCATCCAGCGAAAGGTATTGACGATAAGACCCTGGATCACCTTGACGTCCACAGCGACCTATCAACTGGCGATCGATTCGAGCTGCGTCGTGGAGCTCGGTGCAGACCACGTGCATACCGCCGACCTCCTTCACATTCATATCTAATTTCACGTCGGTACCGCGCCCCGCCATATTCGTGGCAACGGTGACGCGACCGAGTTTACCGGCTTCCGCAACTATTTCCGCTTCGCGCTCCACTTCGTTCGCGTTCAAAACTTGATGTGGAATGCCAACATCGCTCAAGAGACGCGAAAGGATCATTGACTTATCGATTGAACGCGTGCCAATCAGAACGGGTCGACCTTGATCGTGATAGAACCTCGTCTCGGCGACGATCGCTTCAAATTTCTGCAGCATGGTTCCGAACACTTGATCTGGCAATCGAATTCGTTTCGGTGGTCGATTAGTGGGAACGAGAACTACGGGCGTTTTGTAAATTTTGCAGAGCTCCGGCGCACTCGTTGACGCGGTACCTGTCATGCCGCCGATATTTCGGTAGCGATGAAAGAGGTCTTGTACAGTAATGCGAGCCGCTTGACCGGTCGGCACGGAAACTTCGATCTTCTCTTTGGCTTCTATCGCTTGATGGATGCCATCGCGCCATTTGCGGCCCTCAGCCAAACGACCGGTGAATTCGTCCACGATCACAATCTCTTCGTCGCGGATCACGTACTGTCGGTCGAGATGAAAGTCGCGATGAACTTTGATACCTCGCTCGATGTAATCGTACAAATCGACCAACGCGACTTGACGCATGACCTCGTCGCGAGGCAAACTTCTGACAAGAGCTCGGCCGCGACCAGTTAACTCAATCTTACGAGAGTCTTCCTCGATCGTGAAATGCTCCTCCTTTTCGAAGCTAGGTGAGTGTTCCGCGGCCCAGCGAAAAGTAGCGATCACCGTCTCTCGCGATTCATCGCCGAGCGAACCGATGATGAGCGGTGTGCGGGCTTCGTCGATCAGAATACTGTCCGCTTCGTCTACCAGTGCGAAGTGCATCGTTCGCTGAACAGGTTCATCACCGCGACTAGTCCAGCGTTCCGCGCTACCATCGCCCAGAAAGTCACTTTGCATCCGACCTTGGGCTCTCAATAGCAATCTGTCACGCAGGAAGTCGAAACCAAACTCCTTGGCTGTTCCATAAGTAATATCAGAGCCATATGCTTTGCGACGTTCATCGGGATTGCTATCCGTCAACACGACGCCGACGGTAACGCCGAGCAATTGATAGATAGGTTGCATCCACTCGGCATCACGCTGTGCGAGGTAATCGTTGACCGTTGCGAGATGAGCCCCGTGCCCAGCGAGCGCATGCAAGTAAAGAGGCAGAGTCGCGGTCAGCGTTTTGCCTTCACCGGTTTGCATCTCGGCGATGCAGCCGTCGAAAAGTGCTGCGCCACCCATGATCTGAACGTCGAAGTGCCGCATATTGAGCGCGCGGCGGCCCGCTTCGCGCGCTAGCGCAAACGCTTCGGGAAGAATCTTCGCGAGAGGTTCGCCGCTCATTGCTCGATAACGTAGCGACAGGCTTTCCTTGCGAATTAGATCAGTTGGGACCTCACGCATTTTCGGTTCGAGTGCCGCGACCGCGTGCATTGCACTAATCCACTTGCGAATGCGGACGGCTCCAGCACCGGGGATCTTAGATCCAGCCGCAATGCGCGGTGAACCGGGTAATTTGACTTTGCCGATCGGCGGCGCAACATCCTCATTGGCCGGCTGCTGCGGGACTGGTTGCAGCGGAGCTGGCAATGCAGGATCGGGAACTGAGTTAGCGATGGTTCGAGCGTCGCTCATGAGGCCGCTTTCAGAATGCTATCACTTTGGTTGCGAGGGGAGGCTGCCAGCTTCTATTCTATGCGCAGCAGGCGATTTTCACATGTTCCCAGGGCAAATTTGAGGCTTGAGAGTCTAGGCAACCTGCGTCGTCAATGCTGGTTGATCCTTTTTTGTTCGAAGTACCGCCAATTCCGACCGATCTACAACTAACGAATCTGACGCTTGGTCCGTCTAGCGAGAACAAACAAAATGAAAATCACTAAACTTGTATTAGCAATGGCTTTGGCGGGTTCCAGCTTGAATCAAGCGTCCGCTCAAAACGCCTACTCAACTTCTGCAGCTCGGCACGTCGGCGACGGTGTGCGCAGCGTAGGCGACTCGAATCGCTACGTAGAAATGCCTGAAGACACCCGCCCGACAGCTTTCAAGCCGAAAGCCAGTTTGGTTTCCAACAGCGAAATGTTGGATATGCAAATGCTCGCTCCTTCCGCTACTGGCGACTGCGGCTGCAGTACTGGGAGCTGTGGCAGCGGTGGTTGCGAACCAGCTTTGATTTCTGGTTGCGGTAACAAATCGACTGAGTACTGGGTGAACATGGAATCACTTCTGTGGTTCGGCCAGAAACGTAATTTGCCAGTAGTTGTTACCTCCGCTCCCCAGGGTGTATTGCCAGTCTACGGTGATCCAGATGTCGTCAACGAAGTTGGCGGAGCGGATGGTCTTTCATCGGGGCTGCTAACCGGTTACAGCCTTTCCGGCGGACGTTATCTCGACTCATGTCAAAAGATTGGAGTCGGCGGTCGAGTGTTTGGTTTATTCCAAAACGTTCAGTCTCGCACTTTGACTTCCGACGGATCGACCTCCATCGGGATCCCGTTCTATAACACTGCGATCGACGCTCAAGACGCTTACCTGGTGGCGGCTCAAACTGCCAACAACTTGCCGATCTCGTCCGGAACGGTGACTGCACGTGCCGACTTGAATATGCTGGGTGCTGAGGCGTCGGGTTACTTCCTGCTCGGCAGATCTTCAGACCACCGTGTCGACCTTGTCAGCGGTTATACCTATAACAAGTTAAAAGACTCGATGTCACTGGTTAGTTCATCGACGACCGAATTCACGGGCGACTTGATTCAAGATGGTACCGTGTTCACAACGAACGATCTTTTCGAAGCTGAGAACAACTTCCACGGTGCCCATATCGGAATGCTTAGCTCCGTGGTGCACAAGCGAGTCAGTCTGTCGACTTTGGCGAAGGTCAGTTTCGGTAGCATGGCGCAGACCGTTTCGGTTCGTGGCTTCACCGACCAGACAGTCAACAATCCGGGCTCATTTCCCGGTGGTATCCTGACTCAACAAAGCAATATCACCGAGTTCTCTCGCAATACCTTTGCTTTCCTTCCCGAAATGAAGGTGAAGATGGGATACTCGCTCAGCGACAACATCCAGATGACTGTCGGTTACAGTTTCATGTACTGGTCGTCCGTTGCGTTGGCTGGAAATCAAATCGATCGCACGGTTGATATCAGCCAATCCCTTGGTGGTGCGCCTTCAACACGCCCTGGCTTCTTCTTTGAGGACAGCGGTTATTGGATGCACGGAGTCGATCTAGGTCTAGCCGTTACTTACTAACTGCAGCCTTCGTTACGCTCGCATCTCGAAAATATCTCGGACCAACTCAGATTTAATCGCACAGGGTTCAAGTCATAACGACTTCGAGCCCTGTGTTCGTTTTTGCGGTTACACTTTGAGCTTTCACTTTTCACGTTTGAGTTCAGAAAGTTCTTCAAATGGCTATAGCCTACCTTGATACGCTAAGCGGGATTGCGGGCGATATGACTTTAGCCGCGTTGGTCGACGCGGGCGCGGATCGGAACTATCTTCAGCGTCAAATCGATTCGCTTGGTCTACCCCAAGTTGCGCTGGACTTCAGCGAAACTCATCGAGGTGACTTCCGAGCCCTGCGGCTGGACGTGCGTTTCCCAGCGGAGCATGTGCATCGACGCTTGAAAGACATTGAAGCGATGATTCGGCATAGCCAATTGTCAGAACGCGAGCGCGATATGGCGATTCGAATGTTCCGAAGACTAGGCGCGGCCGAAGCAAAGGTGCACGGCAAGTCGATTGACCAAGTCCACTTTCATGAAGTGGGCGCAATCGACTCGATCGTAGATATCTGCGGCATTGCAATCGTTATCGCTCAGTTGGACATCGAAAGACTGTTTGCAAGCGCTACGCCGACCGGCTGTGGCACTGTTCGAATCGCGCACGGTTTAGTCTCCATCCCCGCGCCAGCGACGGCGGAACTGTTGAAAGGTGTCCCCATTCGCAATTCGCAAGTAGAAGCGGAATTGACGACGCCGACAGGCGCAACGGTACTCGCCACACTCGTCGATGGCTTCGGCCCACTACCCGACATGCAGATCGAACGCATTGGCTACGGAGCCGGACATAAAGATCTTAAAGAGCAAGCCAACTTGCTGCGGGTGCTGATCGGATCTGCCTCTCTATCCGAGAGCGACGAAGTGGTGGTACTAGAAACCAATATCGATGACATCACCGGTGAACAGCTCGGGTTTGCAATCGAACAGATTTGGAAAACCGGCGCGCTCGATGTATTTACAACGGCGATCGGCATGAAGAAGAACCGCCCCGGAACGCTACTGTCCGTAATCTGTCGACCCGACCTGCGAAGTAAACTCGAAGATTGCATGTTCCAAAATACGGGATCGCTCGGTATCCGTCGCCAACATAGCGCTCGTCGGAAATTGATCCGAGATATCTACCGCATTACTACTTCACTTGGCGACGTGCGCGTCAAGCTAGCTCACCAACCCAACGGCGACGTGCGCATCGCTCCCGAGTATGACGATTGCCGCATGCTCGCTCTCGCTCACAACATCAGCCTCGAAGCTGCATTTCAGATTGCCCGCGATTGCGCGGAACAACACTTTGCTCGAATTGACGCTTCCAGCACGCATCACTCCCACGATCACTCCCACGATCACTCCCACGATCACTCCCACGATCACTCCCACGATCACTCCCACGATCACTCCCACGATCACTCCCACGATCACTCCCACGATCACTCCCACGATCACG
>JANPLP010000086.1:0-26986 GCA_031426595.1 Planctomycetia bacterium
AAGTCGACACCCGATTTCTCATCCACGCCCGCCAAGAAAGCTCGTCGCACACACCGCTGCACAGCATGCACGATACAAACTTCGCTAGCCACAAACTGTTCGTCCCGAGTCGGTCGCGTCATTGATTAGCACTCCTGTATTGGCCACCAATATAGCGAAAAGAAACCAGCGGCGTCAACCAGTTGGTGGGTGGCACCAACTAAATCGCTCTCCCTGACCCTCTCCCCGGAGTACCGAGGAGAGGGAAGTGCGCGCGGTCGGGTTGGCGCGCCCGCTGAACGACTTCAATTTTGGGTGGCACGCTCTGAGTACTCGAAGGGCGTGGGCAGTGAGTACTCGAAGGGCGTGGGCAGTGCTAGGTGACTTGGGTTTTAGAGTTGCTGCACGACCAATTAACGACACTGTACGCAGACATTTGTGCTTGGTGCTCAAGGGTGCTCGATGTGCTGCGAGCTTGGTTAACGAACTCGTCGCGTTCCAACTTAAACGTTTTCACGTCACCAGCCTTGTAGTCCATGAACCGAATGGTCACATGCGCCGGCTCCTCATCCCCCGGCCCCTTCTCCTCAGGGTACTGAGGAGAAGGGGAGGCACAAATCTCGAAACGAGCTTCGCATTAGTTGATAAGGGCGCAACTGGGACACATTACTCGACCACTACAGCTTCGCGCGATGTTAAAACATCGTCTTGATTCTGAATCAACATAGCACGCCGCGCTATTGACGATCGAACCTCTTGCGATGCGTTCCTGTAGATATCGCCGAAGTGGTGCACGTGACCGCGCATCGAAGCGAGCGATTAAAAGCAATCGTTGATCTCCCAACACCAATCGATTCAGGGCGAATGCACCCACGTTTGGATAACCAACGGTGGTGAATCACGGCCCGACGCTAGCGCGTTCGCCGCACTAATCTAACTTGAGGAGATTTTACGGTTTTGGACTGCGAACTGGCCACTGATGTAAGCAGCGACAGCGATGCTTGCTGGAGCGTCTATTTTCTCTTTGAAGGGAATGAGTGGAGCTGAGTGACACCGTTGTGCTCCGGTGTCCGTGGCCCCTCTCCCTGACCCTCTCCCTCTCCCCGGAGTACCGAGGAGAGGGAAGTGCGCGCGGTCGGGTTTGCAGGCTCGCTGAACGACTTCAATTTTGGGTGGCACGCTCTGAGTACTCGAAGGGCGTGGGCAATGCTAGGTGACTTGGGTTTGAGAGTTGCTGCACGACCAATTAACGACACTGTGCATAGAGATCTTCATTGCGTTGGCCTACCAAGTGTATTGCTTGGGGGTGTCGATCGATAAAGCGCCCGTTTTCTCCTGCCCCTTTTTCGTTTACGTCGCGGCGAACTCGGTGACCAAGGAAAGTTCTTTAAGGTGTCGGATGACGGCAAGAAATTTCTGCTCGTTGAATGGCTTACGGATGTAATTGGTCACGCCAAGAGCTTCGCATTGCTGTTGATCTTCGCTTTCGTCGCTGCTGGTTAACACAACTACCGGAATGTTTTTGAGCACTCGTTCGGCTCTTAATTCCCTGAGCACTGCAACGCCATCGACATGCGGGAGAATGAGATCAAGCAAGATCACATCTGGGCGAGGCGCTCGAGCAAACACCCCTTTGCGGTTCAAAAAGCCCATCGCTTCGCCACCGTCACGAAAGAGACTCAAGCGATGAAAGATGCCGCATCGCTTGAGTGCTTCGATCGTGAGCCTCGCATCCAGCAGGCTATCTTCGACCAGCATGATCTCAAGTGCACGTCCTGTACTTTCTGATGTCACCAGTGGCATAGTTCGCTCGCAGATTTTCTAGCAATGCTTAAGCTCAAATCAACCGCCAAATCGACCTATCCCCAGCTCGTATCGGATCAGCTCTGATTCATGTTTCTCGTGAGCCTCGAGCAGCTTAACGAAGTCATGGCAAACAGAAACCAACTGCGGGAACTCTTCCACGATAGTTCCGCGATACTGAGCCTCCTCGGCACTCTCAGCGATCTCGTGCAGACTCAAATACAGCTCGCGATGTTGTTGTTTCGCGATGCTCGCTTTGGCTGCCGAAACCGAGTGAACTGAGTAGCTGCCGTCGATATAACCGTAGGTCTCTTCGAGCGAAAACTCGACCGCCATCGAGTCCCGGAGCTCGCCAAGCAACCTCACCAACGTCGATGCATGCTCGATCGGCCCAGCCCCAGAATGCAGTAGTCCTTTGAAGTCGTGCACGTTCTGCCAAAACTGAAGATTTGAATCCTTCACTTCCTGGAGAAAAGCAGCGTTGACCATCGTCGTGGCGATGGCTGAAGTGGCGGCACTCATTTTCGGCTCCTCCTTCGTTGTTTCCATTTTGGTCGATTGACAAAGAGACAGATTTCAACAAACGCTTCCCTGCTAGCTCTGTCGCTCGATCTCATTTTAATGCCAGCGACCTCCCTACAACAACTGTTCTGCCGCTTTTGTGGAAACTATGTCACAATGCACACCGAATAGCGAGCATTACAACCGAAACAAAGTGCCTAAGCTGAGTCAAAGAAGCGGGTTAAGTCCAAGTTGAGTTACGTGCAGATACTGAATACAGAAAGCGGTGGCGATCCATCATCGGTCGCGAGTGTAGCCCTTACGTTGGCAAATCGAGCACCGCTGCGTCCGTGTTTTGGCGAACTGACTGTTTCATCGACCTCGCAAGTCGCCTCGGAATCGCGTTGGTACACGTGGGGCCAAGTGACGCAGTGGATCTACGAAGCCTGCAATCAAATTGAACGGTTGCAGCTACCTCGCGGTACGCACATTGCCAGTGTGCTTCCGAACTCGGCCGATTGGTTTGTATTGGATTTTGCTTGCCAGATTCTTGGTCATGTGCATGTGGCGCTTGATCATCGTTGGCCAAATGTAATGGTGGCGAAGTTGCTCACGTTGAGCCATTCGAAGCGGTTCATCAGTTCGTCGTTTGATCCGCCAAAAGGTTGCGATGCGCAGAGATTCGAATTCAAAGTTTCTAAGAGTGTTGCGTTGATTCAGCCAGCCGATTTGAAGTGGCTCGTCGAACGCTCGCAAGCGGTCTCGAGTGATTCGGCGGCTCTGATGCTGTTCACTTCGGGAACTTCAGGCGAGCCGAAAGGTGTTGTGCTAACGCATCGCAACTTGGTGAGCAATGCGATTGCGAAACTCGATGCTGCCCCACAGTTTGAAACCGACCTGCGGCTGAATATACTCCCCTTCTGCCATGCTTACGCTCGGACCTGTGAACTGTCAGCTTGGGTGCTAAGCAATTCTCGTTTGGCGATTACGACAGACTGGAGCAGTTTTGTGCGGGCGGCTCAAATGATTCGTCCCACTCTCGTCAATCTCGTGCCTCACCTAGTCAGCAGGCTAGTCAGCGAAGCTAAACAAATGGATGCTCCGGAGAATATCGCGGCAGTTTTGGGAGGGCAGGTTCGATTGTTGCAAGTGGGTGGTGCCGCGTTACCGGATGCGCTATGGTACGAATTAGCCAGTGTGGGTTTGCCTCCATTGCAAGGATATGGCTTGACGGAAGCTTCGCCCGTGGTGTGCTCGAACCGAGCTGGCCAACAGTGTCCAGGAACGATTGGGCGCGCAGTCAAGGGTGTTGAGCTCCAGGTTGATTCGGAGCGGCAGTTGTGGGTTCGCGGGCCCAATGTGATGCAGGGATATTTCGGTGATGCGCAGGCGACTCGTGAGCGGATTCGTGACGGCTGGTTGGCGACGGGTGATCTCGTAGAACAAGATACGGATGGCCACTATCGCATAACGGGGCGTATTTCGGAGGTGATTGTTTTAAGCAACGGATTTAAAGTCTCACCGGAACTCATTGAAACTCGCTTGTCGGTGACGAAGTGGATCCATCAAGTGATGATCGTGGGGCAAGATCGGCCCTATCTGACAGCCGTATTGTGGCCCGCATGGGAAGTATTGCCAGCGGACTGCTTTACAGAAAGTTCACAGCAGCGCAGTTCGTTTAATCGGGCTGCTTTCCTCGCGAAGTTAAAAAGCGGTTTTAATGACGCGTTGCGAGATCTCCCGAAATTCATGCATCCGCGACGATTCATTGTGCAGATTGAGACGCTAGAGGGAGATTCGGAACTGGTGAATGCCAAAGGTGGTTTGCGGCGCGGCGCAGTAAGTGAAAAGCTGGCACAAGAGATTGCGGCGCTTTATTTACTTGACAATAAGCAAGATTTTTGAATGTCGCGCGAATACTTGTCGAACGACAGATTGGGAAATACAGATTTGGTTATGTTGGGCATTGTTAGCGACCGCATCTTTCTCGATTGAGAATTCTCATTTGAACGAGCCTTCGATGACTGATTTTGCTTATGTACAGCCTATGAAAGTGTCGGCCACGCGGGCACTTAGAGCGTGCTTTGAAGGTCCTAACTGGCCGTCAAATCTCTTGTGGCTGACGATTGCGGTTCTGTTACAGTCGTTCGTTATCGGGCAAGTATTTCTGTTTGGTTATGGCGCTGAGCTACTACAGCATCGCGCTGGAGTTCCGGGACGCCCCAGTCCAGATATCGATTCAGATCGATTAGGCGATTACTTCATGCTGGGATTGTGGCCGTTCCTGGTGTATCTGGTCGCTTCACTGGTCGTGTCCGTCATGGTGATCGTACCGGTGGCTTTGTTGGCCGTGCTGTTAATTGTGGTGGGCTCTGGCTTGCAAGAGTCGAGCGTCCTTTTACTGGTACTTGGTTCGACACCGATTTTTTTGTTGCTCACACTTCCGCTGATCATCCTGTTGGGACCGATTTCAATCCGCGCTATGATCTGTCAAGACTTCATGCAGTCATTTGATTTGAATTGGTGCAAGAGTTTCATCAAATTGACTTTTTGGGAAATGGTGACTTCGACTCTTGTTTTGTTTGGCATGGGGTTGGTGATTTACTTAGTAGGGTCGGCATTGTTCTGCGTTGGTGCACTGCCGGCCATGGGGATTATCAGCGGTGCGGTAATGCATTTGCTCGCCCAGTGGTATGAACTATTTCTAAGTCGTGGAGGGGAGCCGGTTCAGCCAGCCGCCAACTCCATCGTTGAAGCCAACGTGGTCTAGGGCTGCGGCTGGGATGTTTCTGAAACTAGCCGGCGAGCTGAAATTCTGGCCGCCGGCGGTGATATCCCGAATGTGCAAATTTCCTTCTATTTCAATTGCGTGTGCAAGGAGGGCGGCACGTCTTATACATTGAACGGAGTTGGTTACAATAGCGGCTTGGCTAATTACCTCACCTTGAAGGATTTAGAGTATGAATAGTGATGTTGAGTCTGGCAGCATGCTTAGACTTAACTCCAAGCCAACTTTATGGTTTGATGTGCTATTTGGACTGCTGCCGCTGTTAATGGTGGCACCGCAGTTGAGTGCCGAATTTCAGTTGCTTTGGTCGAGTCGTAGTACGCGCTACTTCGGACTCCCGATTATATTGGTTTTTGGATGGGTTGCATGCCACTGGCGAAGCTCACGCACCGTTGCGCTAGCCAGGATCGGCTTTTCACGCATGATCTTCGTTTTGGCCCTGTTACTGTTCGGGCTATCTGTTTGGCAGTTCTCCCCATGGCTGACTCATGTTAGCTATGTTGTTTTCTTCACCAGTTGGGCGCTCGAGCGATTTGGTAGTGTTGTATGGCCGCGAGTTTTCGCGTGGGCGATGCTGCTAGCGACGTCAGTTCGATTGGCGGGGGGTTGGAGTGTTGAAGTGCAGGCTTGGGTGGTGAGAAGTAGCGCTTCCTTACTGGGCAACATTCTTGATGGTCTGGGTATTCCATTCTTGATTCAAGCAGACAATTTCAACATGTTGAAATTGCAGTTTTCGATGTCTGAGTGCTGCGACGGAGTGTTTAGTGTTTACGCTTTAACGAGTCTCGTTGTGCTGATGCTCATAGTTAGCCGTCGAAGCCTGCTGGTGGCTGTCATCTCGGTTCTATCAGTTCCGTTGTGGGCCATAGTTCAAAACGTTTTGCTGTTACTCTTTATTGTTCTCCTGCGCCACCATACCGAGCGTGATGCTTCGCAAGGAGTGGACCATGGCTTGATTCAATTGGTAGTTTTTTTGATTGTCGCTGTGAGTTGCTGGATCAGCGTCTGGTTCATCTCGCGACTGTTGCAGCCTGTACCAGCCGCGGATAGTCAATTCGAGCCCGAGTTTCTGTTGCTGAACTCGCTACTGTGTTGGCCTCAGCCGGATCCCTTCTCGCACAATGTGCGGAGACCGACAGTCGAGGTCGCTACGGGGTCGTCAGCGAGTCCGAAGTGGTCGTATCACCGAGCAATAGAGCAAGTTTCATGGGTTGCACCGATTGTCTTGGTGGCGCTCGGGGGTTTTACGACGACGCGGCGGTCAAACGGTCAAGCTGCGTCGGCCGCTTTGCCAGCGTTCAATCAAGTCGACTTGGATAAGTACGCATGGAAAGATACATTTCCGCCTACCTTCAACCGCTGGCGTCAATTGGAGACTTCGTATAGGCACACGACTGAGCGGGGTATTAAAAGGTTGGTGATTGATTGGCAATTTGATTGGTTAGGGCAGATTTTGCAACTGCAGATTACGTTTCCGTATAACCAACGCCCACGTTTTGCTGACCGGTACATTACGCAAGGCTGGCAGGTGCTTGGAGAGGAACCGCGGCGGTATGTTCCCAAGCCATCTGCGAATTCCGACCTTGCAAGGGAGACTGCGGCGACCCTTACAAAGCCGGTAGCGCAGTATGTAGCGCGGCCGCAATCCTGGACTGAATTGCGGATCGCGAACGAACTGGGCGGTCGAGCAACTGCGCTGGTAACCTATCATCGGATCGATGGCCAGTTTGACTCTGGCGGAACGGAGCTCCCTCCATCGCTGGAGTATCAAGTGGTTTTGTTCTGCGAGTCGGGGCAGGAGTTAACTCAGCCACAGCTTGAAAATTTGAATCGAGGTTTCCAGTCAGCGGACGAGCGGCTGCAGCGGCTTATTGAACCACAACTGCGTGAGTTGCTGGGAGGCAAGCCATGATGCAAGTAAAAGAGACTGGCGGAGGAGTTCAGGGGTCGCATTTACTCGATATGTTTTCCAATCCATTTCGGACCGCGCAGGGCTGCATTGAGTATTGCCTAGCCTGGTTGTTTACTCGTACGTGGCGGGTGGTGCTCGGTTTTCTTCCGGTGCTGTTACTCCTCTCTACATTAGCTGCGATGGCGATTTATGGCTGGTCGATCGACGATCGCAAACTAGTCAGTCGCTATGCGCAGTGGAGTGAGGCGGAACTTAACTCCGCCGTATCGCAGTCCTATGCTGCGACATCCAAGGCGGGAGAAGCTGGATCGCTGATGAAGATGGAAGAGGTATCGCCGTTCGGAGAGCTACTTCTACGACGCATTTTGCAGTTAGAAAAATCGGATTCGAGATCTAGATATCTGGTTGCTTTGCAGATCGGCAATCGCGGGCGTTGCGGACAGGCTCGTCAAATTATGCGGCAGCTTGCACCGAGTGAAAGCGACGGCTTCGCTCCCGCTCATGCTTGGTTAGCGATCGATCGACTACAGCAAGGTTCGATTATCGAGGTCGCCTCGCGCGCAACCCTCATGCACGACTTGGAAATCGCGGCGACATGGTCAGGAACGGGATCGCAACTTCGAGTTCTTCTAGCGGATTTGTTAGAAAAAGAGGGGAGAGTTGGGGAAGCGATTAAAGCGTTGCAATTAGCGACAGAAGTTGATTCGTCTTCGTGGATTCCGTTGGTCGCTGTTTCGCAACGCAACGGTCGCAAGCAACCGGCGCAGGAAGCGTCGACGAAAGCTAAGGCAATCTTCACAGACAGGATCAAGCAACACAAAGCGACAGCGCTCGACTACATCAACTTGGCGCGGTTGTGGATTCTCGAGTCGCAGCACGACGAAGCGATTAAGCAAGTGGGACTTGGGCTTCGACAATTTCCGGAGGAGCGTGGTTTGCGGTGGGTATTGTCCGAGTGTTATCGAGTTAAGTTTTTGTCGACCTATCGTGAAACGCCAACCGGCATTGAATGCAATCTGGCGTTTCTCGATGAGGCGCTCAAAGCAGATCCAACCAATCTTGCAGTGGGTGAAGAAGTGGCTAAGTTGCTTGTGCGGGGCGGCAATGCTTCGCAATCGTTGATCAAAGCGTTAGAAACGCAGCTAGCAGAAGGGAGGGCGACGACGATGACGCATCTGATGCTGGCCACACGTTCCCTCAAAGCAGACGATTTTCAAGCTGCTATTCCACATCTCGAAGTCGCGCTTCGAAACGCACCGAATGCGCCGATAGTGCTTAATAATTTGGCGTTGGCACTGGTTCGAGTTTCCTCCGACAATGCATCGCGGTCGCGCGAGTTGATCGACCGTGCACTTCGGATCAGTGGTCCGGACGCGGAAATGTTTGACTCACAAGGAGAAATTCGCATGTTTGCCAAAGATTATGTGGGGGCGGTGGAGAGCTTCGAATCAGCTATAGGGTTGGATGGCAAACGCATCCTTACGCGAAAGCGACTTATCGAGGCTTACGCTAAGGCAGGTCTGAAGGACATGATCCCTGTTCAGGCCGCGAAGGTCAAACAGCTTGAGCAAGCATTGAAGCCCTGACGCATTCCGTTCGTGACTGCCGATGCGGAGATGCAGTAGCAGTGCTACCCCATCAATGCGGATCGGAGTCCACACGCGAATCTACCGCACGCCGTCACGATCCTTAATCACACTTAATTACACCAGATTGATCGGCTGGGTTCCACTGAGATCTGCGATCTCTCCTGCAGGTGCGGGCGGCGCGGCCGGCGACACAACCATCGGTTGTTGCCCAACTGCCAATAGATTTCCAACGCTCGGCCACTCGACGTCAACGCGAGTCAACAGTCGTTCTGCGAGCTGAAAAGTCTTATTGCTTGGTCGCCAGAGTGTGCCAACCAAGCGTGAGAAGTTCAGGTTTGTCGCGTCGGTGAATACGTAGGCTCGGCGAGCCATCGAAGATGGGACAAAAGTGGTGGTTTCAGTCAGACCTACCTTGCTGATTGCGGTTGCGACCGACTGCAATTGATCTTGTGGAACGACTAAGAGGCGATGCACGTCGCCCCCGCAGTGCGACAGGGAAGGGAGAAAATCTTCAAGCTGCTTGTAGCAAATGCCGGCTGCACTTTCAGAGTCGTTGCCTAGGGAAAACGGGCTGAGAGAGATTCTGAAGTCGCGTGCGAAGCGATCGCATAGGTCCCGTGAGAGGGCTAGCAAGTTATGGAGATTGATCGAGTCGGCCTCTGTGGCGGGGGTGAGTTTTGGTCGGACCTCGCTCTCAAAGACTTGAACCGTCATGCGTTGAAAGGTGGATTCGAGGACAGCCACGACGCGCGCAGCCACTTGCGCCCATTCGCCGCCGAGCGACTCAAAGCTTGGTAATTCTTGGCCGGTTGCGTGAGACATTTCCGCGATCATCGAATCGTTCCAAATGCGCAAACGTTGCCCGAGTTCACGACCGCGCTTTTGGAATTGCTGAACCAAATTCATGCAAGCATTGGCATATCGTCGCAAGTAATCGCGAACGCGTGTGGCCACTTCGTGGGTGGTTCCCGGAAAGTCGAATTGAGCAAGGTATCCTACAATCGCACTTTCCTGGAAACTGGCTAAGTCCATGAGTCGGTCGATCAAAACCAGCTGCAACTTTTCCAGTTGCTTCCAATTCAGTACGCGGGCCTGGACGAGGTGCCCCAGCCAATCGTGCAGCACTGAAACGTCGTTTAAAAATTGCAACTCAACTTGCTCCGGATCTTCGCTTAAACGCTGGACCCAGGTGCGGAGCAATTCTTCTTCGGTCAGCAAATCGTCGAATTGACATCGGAGTTGAACGAGAATGCGGCCAAGGATATCGTCGGTAGCATTGGCTGTTAACGGCATTTCGCCGCTGCATGTCGCGGAGCAATGTTCATTGGACTTAGTCTCCAGCGCAGCCGCCAGGGCATGCGGTCCCATGATGTAAGTCATCGCCTTGCGGATAGATTCGGCGCAGCACAGTCGCGACAGGTTGTTGGCGTTAATCGGAGTGGCGGTCTTCAGCCTCGTTGATTGCAGGGTCCGCAGCCAGTTGAGCTTTGATTCGCCCCCATTGGTGCGACTCGCGCTGAGCGTCGTGCCCGCCATCGTTTGACTATCAATCCACAATGCTTCGGCCACTGATTGCTCGGCAGCGGCTTCTTCATTTGCGATACCATACAAGCCACCCTCGAAGAGATTTACCCAATCGAATGGACGCTGAGGGTTGTTGATGGAATTGTTGTTTGCATAGTGTAGTGGAGGAATCATCGATTCCGCATCCATGCAGTGCGTTAATTCTGAACAGCAAGCCACAGCAGCCGCAGATGCCATGTCAGATTGGTTGGCAGAAATGGTTGTGGCCACTGTTAAACTGCCGCTTAGCCGGTAGTTGTGCCAATTCAATTGACGACACAGATCGCGCACCAGGTAGCCGATCTCAGTAAAAATAGCGCAGCCGGTGCCACCGTGGGCTGAGCTGATTACGTAGATTCGCAGTGGTTCGGAAGAACGGAAACTATCATTGTTGGAACTTTTGACGAGTTCGGACAGTTTCGTGAGAAGTGTTCGAGATAGCTGGTCAAAGTGATCGAGGTAAGCCAGCATCCCGAGCGGACGCACCCCTTCGGTCTTCAGTGATCTGGGAATGTTGTAGAGCCACCGACGTGATATCGGGCGGAATAACTGTGGGTGCGCGGCGCGATATTCTTGCGGCCGGAACAGTTGGATCTGAGCTGCGGTACCGGGCGGAAGGCAATCTTTATCGTCCGTTGAATTGCTGATCGCATCGAGCGATTCGGAATCGGTATCGATCGCTAACCACTCATGCTCTGTAACAGGTCGAACTGCGTCCGAATCTGCCTTCATTGTCTGGTACAAGTTCATCAGTGCTTTGCAGCCCAAGCCGCCGATGCCAATGAACATGCAACGCGACGGAACCCAATTGTGCAAGGTTCCTTCAACATCCAACGAGGCAAGAACTTTCTGCCGCCCATTCACGGAGGTGGACGTCGAAGTCGTGGGTTGCGCCACGACAGTATGAGTGTCCTCGCGCTGCGAGTCGCTGGTGGATGGCAGCATCGTGGCGACGGCGCGAACACGAGCAAGCTGGTCAATTAGTTGCCGGCAGCTGGAAAATCGATCGAGTGGGTTCTTTGCTAGTCCGCGTGCAATGACCTGTCGATCTGCAGGCGGAAGGGACTCAAGATCCGGAGTTTGATTCAGGTGTTGGCGAGCGAGTTCAGCGGTCGTACGACCATTGAATGGCATCTGCCCGGTAAGCAATTCTTGATAGACGATTGCCAACGAGTATTGATCGCTGCGTCGGTCAGGTCGACCGTCGAAGATTTCAGGCGCGGCATATGTCGGTGTTAAACCACCGACCAGCGACTGGTTCTGTTCATGGAGATCTTTGACGAGTCCAAAGTCGGCGACTTTGATGCGGTCTGCCACGATCAGCAGATTGCCTGGTTTCACGTCCAGGTGCTGGAGTTCGTGTTTTTGCGATAAGAAGTCGAGCGCATCCGCAGCATCGCGCAGGAGATCGATCAGCAAGTCGCGCGGGATGCCGGGTAAACCCTTGCTACGATAATGTTGGAATCGTTCAACGAGACTGCATTCGGCAAGTTCCGTGACGATCACAATTTGATGATTTACAACTTCGATCCGCTCTAGCGACAGCAGAAACGGGTGATGTACTTGCCGAATGCGTTGCAAACTGCGAAGTTCGCTGCTGGCGCGTTCTTGATCGACCGTGCCGTAGACGAGCTTGATTGCTTTTTGCAGACCGCCCGGCGCGTCGGCTAACCAGACTTCACCAAAGCCCCCGGCACCCAGTCGTCGACGCAGGGTGTAGCCCGGTATAGGTTCAAGTCCTGCTGAGATCGGACCATTAAGTTGCGTCATATACTTGTGGCCGTTGAAATGCGTGTCGCGTCAGGCTTAAATCGAATCTCGCGCAGTTGCCTAAACAGAAACCGCCGCCAGTTGTTGAGTTACGTTGAGCATGCTTTGTGACTGGGGTGAGATTGCCTCGGATACTTCAGTCGCTAGCGTTGGCATTTGTTCGTTGGTTGCCTTGACGGTTGCTGGTGCTTGAGAAATTGTCGAGCTCTTCGCCAGCGGTTCTACGCAGCCGAAGTAATTGCGGCAGGCATGCAGCAGGTAATCGAAACGTAAATCGAGCGGCTCAGCGCGGTAAGCACAGTAGGCTCGTACCTGTGACAAGAGATCGCGAGGGTAGCAGCGACGGAGCGGCCGTTTGATTGTCTGCAGTAGGTGGTCGACCAACTGATTGGCCACTTCTGGTCGCCATGGAAACCCGAGCGTGTCGCAGCTTCGGCGGAACAATTCGATGAATTCTGGACCGCTTGGGTCGCAAATCTCGATTTTGAAGGGAACACGACGTAGAAACGCTTCATCGACCAACTCGCTTGGCTGCAAATTGGTCGAGAACAGTATGATCTGCTCGAAGGGAACGCAGACTTTTTTACCAGTCGGCAGCGTCAAATAGTCTTGGCGGCTTTCCAGCGGCACGATCCAGCGATTCAGCAAATCGGCTGGCGAGACACGTTGGCGACCGAAGTCATCAATGAGCAGGCTCCCGCAGTTGCTCTTCAACTGAATTGGAGCTTCGCAGGTGTTACTGCGCGGGTCGTGACGTATTTCGAGGTTGTCGAGAGTCAGTTCACCGCCTACCACTACCGTTGGACGTTGAACACGAATCCAACGCTTGTCATGGTCTTGTAGATTTGTGGGGGTCGACGAGCGATCTTTCGACTCGTCAGCCACATGGAAGGCGGGGTCATACAACTTGATGATTACTCCATCGTCGATGATCGCATGTGGAATCCAAATGCTCTCACCGCGAAGTTTCGTTAAGCATTTGGCGAGTGTTGTCTTGCCGTTGCCAGGAGGTCCGTACAAGAAGATTCCGCCGTTACTATTGATGGCTGGTCCAAGGAAGTCCAACCACTGACGCTCGAAAGTAATTGTCGACAGTGACTGCAACAGTTGGTCGCGACCAATCGGCGCAAATTGATTTGCTTGAGCTTCAACTGACAGTAGGTATTCTGAAAGCGGCACAGGAGCCGGTCCTAGGTAGCTGCAACTGCGTTGTGACGCGACGGCTCGCTTCTGACCGTTCTCAGTCAGGCTGTAATAGAAATCGTTTAGCGGCGCAGAACGCGCATGAGCGATGAATTGCTTGGTCCGCAGACCCGCTAACTGAAGATCGATGATGCCGAATGGCAATCCGATTCGTTCTGCAATTTTTCGACCGCTCAACGTCCCAACGCTCAGCAGTATCTGGCAGATTAGAGCTTCGACAAACGTCTCGCCGAGGCCGGCATCCTCCAATGAGGTTGGTTCCGATGGCCAAAAGCAATCGTCATGCATAACCGATGGAAGCGCTCGCCCATCTCCTAGGGTATTCGTATCCTTGCTTGTTGCAACTGAAAGTCGTTCGGACATGTTCGGGTCTGCGTGTTGAGCGTGTTTTGGTGGATCGTGTTTTGGTGGATATTGCGGCTGCGGGCGAACGTGGGTGTGCGAAATTCTTGCAGCCTGAAAAACTTTCCAGGAAAACGTAGGATGGAGATTGGGATCTGCTATCAAGGCGCATCGGTTCCGCAACTTATTCGTTCTGTGTTGTATTTCAGAAAAACGATTGTGACGAATGTAGCGAGATTGCGTGCAGGTCTCGCAGCGTAGTAGGGAGTGCGCGGTGGGGGCTCGGCTGGTGCCGGCAGGCGACTGTGTCGAACTACGCTTTCCAGGGAACCTATTCGATCATTCAGCGAACCCAATGGACTGCAACTGAGCTGCAGTGATTTTTATAAAAGATGCACTTTTGGTCTGCATGCGCATCGATTGCAACCTAGGTTTGGAAGCGTTTTTCTATTGCTCATTCGCACCGGCGAAAGTTGTTTGTCGATGTCCCCAAGTAACCAACCAGCCATGGAACCGTCCATTTCTATTCAAGTTGATGGCGTGCGAAGATCTGCTTCCGCCTCAGAAATATCTGATTCGGTGTGGATGTTGTTGCGCAGTGCGACAGAGTCGAGTGATGAACAATCCATTACTGTTCAGTCGACACCCTTTAGCGTTGGTCGTCGCCCCGGGACTTCATTGCAACTCAACCATCGCACTGTTTCCGGACACCATGCCGATCTCGATTTGGATAAGGGTCAATTGTGGGTGATCGATCGGCAGAGCACGAACGGGACGTACGTCAACGGTCGTCGTATCAGCGAACCGACTCCACTGCGCGAGGAAGATTTACTGCAGTTTGCGGACGTCGCCTTTCGTATCAAACGAAGTGGGCATGTCACCAGTTGTCATACAGTTCAAGAAGATGTCTGCGATCAAGCCTTAGCTCTCGTGCAGTTCGATCGGCTGATGGAAAATCGCTTGGTGACTCCCTTCTTCCAACCGATTATTGATCTGACTAACGGCCGTTACATTGGGTACGAAGTCCTTGCTCGCAGCCGCCTATTTGGCCTCGAATCCTGCGCCGCGATGTTCAACGCGGCTGCTCGATTGAATATGGAAGTCGAACTCAGCCGTATGCTGCGCTGGGAAGGTGTTCGCGAAGGCTTGCAATTACCGCAAGGTTCGGTGTTGTTTGTCAACACTCACCCGCTCGAGATTCGTCGCGAGGGTTTGGTAGATTCGATGGCCAGCGCTCGACAGCTTAGCCAAGAAGTTCCAATTATTCTCGAGATTCATGAAGCAGCGGTGACTGATCCGAGTGAAATGCGCGAGCTGCGAGCCCAATTGCGAGAGCTGAACATTGGGGTTGCGTACGACGACTTCGGTGCTGGCCAAACGCGGCTAAGCGAACTTGTAGAGGCTCCACCGGATTTCTTGAAGTTTGATATCTCCATGATTCGTGATATCGATAATGCGGCTCCCGAACGTCAGCGGATGTTAGCGTCGCTGGTCAGCCTTGTGAAGGACTTAGGTATACGTCCGCTCGCAGAAGGGGTTGAAACACCTGGCGAAGCGGACACTTGCCGTTCGATGGGCTTTACTTCAGCGCAGGGCTACCATTTCGGTCGCCCCGCGCCGGTACATCAGTGCGACTAAGCGAGTGGAATAGTCGCCAGATTACTGTACGCGAGGTTAGGGCACGCTGCTGTTAGTAGCCACCGGTCGCGCTATTAGGTTCAAACACAATCGGCGAGAGTCCGTATTGCTGCCGCGCGGGATCCAGCATGGCTTGAGTACGACTTGCGCCGCAGCGCGTTACACCTAGCTCCTTCACTTTGCCTAGCGTTTCAAAATCGCGCACGCCGCCGGCTGCTTTCACTTGAATGCCGGGACCAACATTGGCGAGCATCAGTTTCAAGTCATCGAAGGTCGCGCCACCCGTTCCGTAACCGGTGCTCGTTTTGACCCAGTCCGCCTTCACTTCGGTACAGATCTGACAGAGACGTACCTTCTGCTCGTCGTTCAAGTAGCAATTCTCAAAAATCACCTTCACTTTGCGTTGGGATGCATGCGAGAGTTCGACAATGGCTCGAATTTCATTGGCTACATAATCCCAGTTACCGCTGAGCACTTGGCTGATATTGACCACCATGTCGAGCTCTTGGCAACCGTCCCCGATGGCTCGCTCGGCTTCGAACAACTTTGCGCTGGTTGTGTGGCCTCCGTGCGGAAAGCCAATCGTGGTACTCGGTTGTACAGTTGATCCTTGGAGCAACTCGACACAGCGCTTTAAATAGTAGGGCATGATGCAGACACTTGCTACATCGTAAGCAACTGCCAAACGGCATCCTTCTTCCAACTGCGCGATTGTCATCGTTGGCATCAGCAGCGAATGATCGATCATCTTTGAATAGTCGTGGTAATTGCCAGTCATTCGATGGGCCTTGTCAACGAGTTATTTGAAGCGGTTGTCATAGGGTGCCGGAAGTGATCAAGCAATTCCGTTAGCGACTTCGTACTGTGTAATCTTGTCCTCGTTCTCCAGTGTCAGCGCAATGTCGTCCAAGCCATGCAGCAAGCAATGGCGGCGAAACTCTTGCACTTCGAAAGGAATCGTTAGTCCGAAGGAATCTGTGATCGTGCAGGCTTCGAGATCGACACAAAGTTCATAAGGTGCGTGTGCGGTCGCGCGATGGAACAGTTCGTCGATTTGCGTTTCGGATAATTGAATAGGCAGTACTCCGTTCTTAAAACAGTTGCTGAAGAAGATATCCGCGAACGACGGAGCCAGCACAGCTCGCAGGCCGTAATCTTCCAAAGCCCACACCGCATGTTCGCGGCTTGAGCCACAGCCAAAATTGCGGCGGGCCAGCAGAATGGAAGCCCCTTTGGCAGCCGGTTGATTCAGCTCGAACTCAGGATTATCTGAACCGTCGTCGTGGAACCGCCAGTCGAAAAAGAGATATTGGCCAAAGCCGGTGCGTTCGATGCGTTTGAGGAACTGCTTGGGAATGATTTGATCGGTGTCGACGTTGGCGCGATCGAGGCAGCCAACGATGCCGCGCTCTTTAACAAATGGCTTCATGTGTTTTCCAGGGTGGTTGGGTACGATGTTTTAGATGGGGCAATGCGTGCGCTGCACCCCTCGCCGCGGTGGCTACTGTGATTACAGAGCGTGGCGGCATGGGTCGCGGTACAGGGGGTAAAACCAAGATCTAAGCTGCAAAAAGCACTACGATTTGTAATCCCATTGGCGGATGTCATTAAAGTGGCCTTGGATGGCGGCAGCTGCAGCCATCGCTGGAGATACTAGATGCGTACGGCCCCCTTTGCCTTGTCGACCTTCGAAGTTCCGGTTGCTGGTGGACGCGCAACGTTCACCTGGTTCCAAGCGATCTGGATTCATGGCTAAGCACATGCTGCAGCCCGCCTCGCGCCAATCAAAACCGGCCTCGCGAAAGATCCTATCCAGTCCTTCTTGCTCAGCTTGACGTTTCACTTGTCCACTGCCTGGTACGACCATCGCGCTGACCTTTGAGCTGACGCGATAACCTTTGACGACTCTCGCAGCGGCTCGCAAATCTTCGATTCGAGCGTTAGTGCACGAGCCGATGAAGACACGGTTAATATCAATTTGAGAAAGCGGTGTGCCAGCCGACAAGCCCATATACTCGAGTGCCGCGGCGGTTGATTTCTGCTCCGTTTCATCGCCGCTTTCGCTGGGGCTTGGGACGCGTGCGCTGATGGAACTCACTTGGCCAGGATTCGTTCCCCAGGTCACTTGGGGTTCGATGTCAGCGCCATCGAAAATTTTGACTAGGTCATACGTTGCGCCCGGGTCGCTCGGCAATTGTTTCCATCGTTCGACCGCTGCATCGAAGTCCTTGGGAGCAAACGGCCGACCGCGAAGATAGTTGAACGTTGTTTCGTCCGGAGCGATCATACCAGCCCGTGCGCCGGCTTCGATCGACATGTTGCAAACCGTCATGCGTTCTTCCATCGAGAGATTGCGGATGGCTGAGCCGGTGTACTCAAGCACGTATCCAGTTCCGCCGTGCATGGTGATTTGCCCGATCAGATAGAGGATTAGGTCCTTGGCGGTCACACCTTCGGCCAATCTTCCGTTAACTCGCAGTTCGTAAGTCTTGGGTTGGTACTGCAACAATGTCTGGGTAGCAAGGACATGCTCCACTTCGCTAGTGCCGATACCGAACGCCAGCGCGCCGAAGGCACCATGCGTCGCAGTGTGGCTGTCACCGCAGACGATCGTCATGCCTGGCTGTGTGTAGCCCAGTTCGGGACCGATAATGTGCACAATGCCTTGGTTGGTGTCGTTGAGATCGTAAAGTCGAATTCCGAACTGCTGGCAATTGGTTCGTAGCGTGTCGACTTGTTGCTTGGCGATCGGATCGGAGATAGGTAGGTGACGGTTCGAGGTCGGAACGTTGTGATCGGGAGTTGCGATCGTGCGCCCCGGCTGGCGTACTTTGCGACCGGCAAGGCGGAGTCCTTCGAAAGCTTGCGCACTGGTTACTTCGTGAACCAGTTGCAGATCGACATATAGAATTGCCTGCTTGTTAGGCTCCGCGTGAACGATGTGCTTGTCCCAGATTTTTTGAAACATGGTTCGTGGCGAACCAATCTGACTGCTCATTTTGAAATTACCTGCGGGGTTGCGATATCGAGTTCGCGCTATGGGCGATGGGGATTTATAGGCTACTAGAGAGGCGTAGAAGGCGAAAGTGTCAAGCGACTTGGAGGAACCGGTTTATTCTACGATCGGTGGGACCGGAGTCGAAAGGGACTAGGGATGGAGGGGTCGGTCTACTCATTTGGCTGCTTTCCGATTTTAATTCCGTCGGCTGAAAAGGTTGGGACATTAGATGGGGCTCGCCCGTGTTTCCAGGGGCTCCACTCACATTCATAGAACAAGTATTGAAATCGCGACAACACTTATTGCACGAATAGAACTGGAACAACTGACATAAAGTTAGATCGCACCTTGGTGTCAAAAGTTCAGTGCAAAATAGATGACGTCGCCAAAAGTGGCAAATCTTCGGGTCGCTATTGGATAGGGTAAGTTCTTTTAAGGTAGGAACTTATGGTCGATGACGGCGGGTTCGTCGCGGCGATATGTGTTTGCTAGCGAAGTGTTTTGTAACACGAACTATGATTTTGGAGTTCGGGGGTCTGCTAAAGCGAAGAGGGTTGTTGAGATGCGCATGGCAGGGTGTCGTGTTAGAGGGTCAAACGCGCGCGATGGGCACGAAAAAACCGTTGCTAGCTGAGCTAGCAACGGCTTGTGTACGATTCGCCACTTGGCAATACCTGAGCAGCGAAGAGCAAACTGAATCAAGAGAGAAGGATTACTTCTTCTTGGTTGCAGCTTTCTTCTTGCCAGCAGCCTTCTTCTTGCCTGCGGACTTTTTCTTGCCAGCAGCCTTCTTTGGTGCAGCAGCCTTCTTGGTAGCAGCTTTTTTCTTTGCCACGTTTCTTCCCTCCGACAAACGGTTACGTGAAGAGGGGATAGTTCGTTTCAACGACAACAGCCACATGTTGCCGTCAGATCCCATCCTCGAAATCGAGAAAACCAATCCCCTTGCATTTGGTTCCAAAGTGGTGGCCACCACCAGATGGAATGCGAAAGAACTGATCACCTACGTCCTTGATTCATATTTGTACAAATCTCATCGAACAATGCAATATCTTTTCTACAGATTTTACACATAAATTTGACATTTTTTCCACAAAAGAGTTTTCGATTGCGAAAAGGGGCTCAAACAAACTGCATCGACTCCTGTATTCGCTGTCAAAAGCGACCGGACATGTACTGCAACTGTTGCCAATTGCTGGCTGCGAAGACGAAGCACATTAAACCCAGCATATGATCACCGAATTGAAGGCAGTAGATAGCTACGAGCACAGCGACGAAGATGGAAACTAAGTGTGCGTTGCGTTGCGGATCGCGAATGTTGGCCATCACCATTGTATGCAGCATGATGTTGCCCCCATCCATCGGAAGAATTGGGAGCAGATTCAGCAGCGCCCACAGGACACTAGGTGTGATGATGGCGTTGAACATGATGAACGCAGCGGCGGAGCTGGGCGGGTCGACTTCTGGCGGCGCGATGTTGAGGTAGTACTGAAAAAGCTCATCGAGCTCCAAGGGCATTTGGAGATAGCGGCCGATTCCATAGACAAACATCGCCAGCAATAGTTGTGCGGCTGGTCCGGCGGCTGAGATCAGCAGTGAATCTTTCGCATTGAGTCTGCCGCGTCGCGCTCCATCCCATGATCCGAAGTTGTTGGAGATTGCTAAGCCGCCAAAGTGGTACAAGACCATGCGCGCCGGTAGTCCGAAGTACTGCATGACCATGGCATGACCGAGTTCGTGCACCAAGATCGATAAGAAGATTGCGGCAGACCAAATCACAAGTAGGATCGGTGCACCGGGACTATCGATGTCGCTCTGTGAAAAGTTGTAGTCCCATCCGTTGCAGTAGCTCCAGCCGAGCACGATCGCAGCGACCCAGAAGCCCCATGTCACGCGCGTCGAAATGCCGAAGACTTGGAAATGGAGATCGTATGCGCTTTCGGACGGTTCTTGGATCATCAACTTGCTTGCTCCGTCAACTTTGTACAACTTTCTTGATCGACTGCTGCGGCCGAGTGCTACCAATAACGTTCGACGATTATTTGGCCAGGCTCTTTTTGGCGATGTTTCTTGAGTCCGCGAAGAGTGAGCAATTTCTCGGTTTCGTCCAGCATTTCTGGGTTTCCGCACATCATGACGCAGCTGTCCACAGTCAGGGGCTGGTCCATGACATTTTCAAGTGAACCGTTGGCGATGCACGCCGTGATGCGTCCTTGAAGCATGCCAGGTTTTTCCTCTCGCGAGATGACAGGTGCATAGCGAAAGCGGTTTCCATACCGGGCCGCGTATTCGGACAGTTCATTCTGGTAAGCCAGATCACATGCCCTGCGCACGCCATGCACTAACACCACTCGCTTGTACCGTTGCCATGGAGCGGCGGTTCTCAACATCGCGATGTAGGGAGCGATGCCGGTCCCAGTTGCGACTAACCACAATACGCTAGCATCAGGACAGTGACTGAGAGTGAAACTGCCAGCCGCCTTTTCGCTAACGTCCACTTTGTCGCCCGGCTGTAACTTCCACAAGTGAGGCGTCAGTTGTCCCTCTTCGACCAAGACAATGAAGAACTCTAGCGAATCACCTGCAGGCGAGGCAACGCTGTAGGGTCGATGCACATGATGCCCATCGAGTTCCAATCCCAATTGCAGAAACTGCCCAGGTTCAAACGCCTGCACTGCAGGACACTTCACCTTCAAAGTAAACAGGCCGGGTGCCCACACGATCTTTCGTTCAACGGTGCCTTGAGTCCATTTCATGGTGTCGAAGAGCTTTCGTGCTTGGTCGTGATGAGATGTTGTTGGAAGGTACACGCGCTGCATCGCAGAGCTGCATACAACTGTAAGTTGTCGGCCAACTCCAGCGCGAGCAGCAGAGCAAGTTATCGCTTGATTGTGGTCACGTTTTTTTCATCGCCATTAGGCAGCGTCAGCCGCTGAATACAGCCTGTGACGCGCTATGGCGACGAGCGTTCGTCACCGAATGCGGTCGTCAGCGAAGCGCTCAACATATCGAGCCGCGTGAATGCTGTCCACAAAGTTATCGAAGGTATGTAGCTGGCTGCTAGGTTTTCGAATTGGCGTGCAGCAGGGGCTGAGTACACGAATTACATGCTTCGACCACCAAAAATAGTTGAATGTTTTCAATGTGAGAGAGAACAGTAAAGTGAAACAATAGAGTTTTGCTTGCAAAAGATCGGCTTATTGCATCCTAGAAAAGTGAAGCTAGAAGCTGTGTGTCTTGGCGTGTGCATTCATTGAAACCAACTCCTTTGGCTGTTTTTAGCGGTGCGGTTTGCCTAATCGGCCAGTTGGGCGTGGAGGGCTGGGGATTTTGGAAAGAATCCAATTTCGAATGCAGAAAATTTTTTTCAGATTCTTTAAAGTATGGGGGCAGTGAGCAGAAGTTGCTTTGTTGCGACTGTCGCCTCTTGCGTTTCCAGCCGACTGAATGAAACTAAGCTGATGCACTCGCGAACTCCCAATCTAACCCTGCAAGCTTTGCGCGAAGACGCCACCGTCGTCCTTCCGAGTTTGTTGGCTTGCGATTTCGGCAATCTCCAATGTGAGATCGAGCGACTGGAAGCTGCAGGGGTGCGAGCGTTTCACCTGGATGTCATGGATGGGCACTTTGTCCCTAATTTGACTTATGGAATGCCGATTGTGGCAGCGGTGCGGAAACTGACTGACTTACCGATCGATGTTCACTTGATGATTTCCAATCCGCTGCAGTACATCCCCCAATTTGTCGATGCGGGGGCGGATTGTCTAACTGTGCATGCTGAAATTGACAGCGACGTACGGGAAGCTCTAGGATCAATTCACTCAGCGGGGGTATTGGCGGGTTTGGCCGTAAACCCGAGAACTCCCCTCCAACTGGTCGAGCCCATCTTGTCGGCATGCGACTTGTTGCTAATCATGAGTGTAGATGCTGGGTTCGGAGGCCAAGCTTTTAATCCTATCGCTTTGGACAAACTACGTCGCGCCAGAGAGATTGCACCTGACTTGCTTTTGGAAGTCGACGGTGGAGTCAACTGCAAGACGATCGCCAGTTGTCGCGAAGCCGGAGCCAACTTATTTGTGGTTGGTTCTGCGATTTTTGGACAGGATGATTATCAGCTAGCTCTCAGTGAGTTGGCGGACGCCATGGAATAGGCGATGGACCTTATTGCGAAGGTTTGCATGTTAGAAGTACTTTTGATTCGTCCTGGATCCACCACCTTCGATGAAGATGGTCGTATCAAAGGATCGCTGGATATTCCCTTGAGTCCTCGTGGAATTCAGCAGGCAGAGGCCGCGGCAAAAAGCTTGAGCGGCATGAAACTAGATTGTTTGTATGCAGCGCCGTGCGAATCCGCTCAGGATACTTCGCGCTACATCGCCAGACGAACTGGTTGGAGACAGAAGACGTTGGATTGCTTGCTAAACGTTGATCATGGTTTGTGGCAGGGCAAGCTGGTAGATGAAGTCCGCAGGCTTCAGCCGAGAGTTTATCGTCAGTTCCAGGAAGCTCCTGAAAGTGTGTGCCCGCCTGGTGGTGAAACACTAGCCGACGCGAGCGCTCGAGTTGAGCAAGTGTTGGACAAGCTCAAGCGAAAGCACCAAGGGCACCGAATCGCTATTGTCGTTCCCGAACCCATGGCTTCGATCGTCCGCTGTCATTTTCTTGGCGGCAAGATCGAGGATATGTGGAAATCGGAGACCGATGCGGGGACTTGGGAACTGGTGGTGGTTGACCCCGTGCCTGTTATGGTTGCACTGGAAAATCGCACAGGCCAAGTTGCTTTTTCCTAGCCAGCGAGTCTATGAGCTGTTAGCACAACGGCTCAATCGGCGAGTTCAGGGATTCTGAAAATCTTAATTCGGTAGCAATGCTAAATTTCAGTTGAAGAGTTCCACCTGACTTCTGAGGGCTGCCTTTTGGGTCGCCCTTTTTCGTTTTCGTTGCGTCGGTCGCCTCATTGTCTTGGCTGTGGCCCTCGCCGTTTGAGGGTCTGCATTGATTTTGGCCTTGCAATTGCTTCGCGGCGGTTGAATTCAGCCTTGAATAGCTCGCACAGCCGTCTTAAGTCAGCGGTTCCGTATTTGAGACTTTCCACTCTGGGGCCTATAATCGGAGGCGGAATTAATTCGGTTAGATCACACCCCCACGGTTGCAATCGCAAATGGCAATTATCGAATCTTCGGAAGACACGAGTTCACCCATTAAGAAGCGTGGCGTTCCGGAGGGCTTGTGGGTCAAATGCCCAGGCTGTTCGGCGACGATTTACCGAAAAGAAGCGGAGCGGCTACAAAACGTCTGCCCGAAGTGCCAATACCATTTTTATGTTTCCGCCCGCGATCGCATTGTTCAAGTTCTCGATGCGAACACTTTCGAAGCTTGGGACGAGGATCTGTGGCCCTGCGATCCACTCAATTTCCAAGACAAAAAGAGCTATGCGAGCAAGTTGGTTGATGAGCAAAAGCGAACTGGGCTTTCCGACGCAGCGCTGACCGGTACAGGGATGATCCGAGCTCGGCGTGTGGCGATCGGCGTCACCGACTCGGCGTTCATCATGGGCAGCATGGGGTCGGTGGTCGGCGAGCGGCTCACTCGATTGGCTGAGCGAGCGACCGCGCAGTCATTACCGCTGATCATTATTAGCGGCTCGGGTGGCGGAGCTCGGATGCATGAAGGAATTTTGTCGTTAATGCAAATGGCCAAAGTATCCGCCGCGCTCTCCCGCTATCACAGCTTTGGTGGGCTATACATCTCGGTGCTCACCAATCCCACGATGGGCGGTGTGGCGGCTAGTTTCGCGTCGCTGGGCGATTTTGTTTTTGCTGAACCTAAAGCGCTGATTGGCTTTGCGGGACCGCGGACGATTAAAGCGACCATTAAGTTGGAGTTGCCGGCAGGGTTTCAGACGAGTGAATTTCTACTGGAGCATGGTTACATCGATCGCATTGTTGAACGCAGTCGATTGAAAAGTGAGATCGCGCGCACCATCGACTATTGCGGGAAGTAATCTGATATGGGCTTCCTAGACAAATTGAAGGGTGCATTCGGCGGCGGGGAAAAATCCGAGGTCGAAAGCGGGACTACCAAGAAGGTGAACAAGGCGTCTAAACGTCGTATCGACGTCGACGCTCGATTCGAAAGGATGCGAACCTCGGTCAGCGGCACGATGAGTGCCTTTTATGTAGCCAAGGACCGCGAGTTGAATCGCACCGTTGGATTGAAGCTCTGCGACTTAGAAAAATTTCGATTTTTCGAAAGCCGCTTTAAAGGGATGAATAAGCCCAGCGAGGGTTCCGTCGCCGCCAGTATGCAGCATCCGAACATCGTTGAAACGCTCGAATACGGAGTGACAAACAAAGACGAACCTTACTTGATCATGGAGTTTGTTGAAGGGCCGGGTTTGCAGTTGCTGATTCACAATCGCGAAGAGGCGATGCTGGAGGGAAAGCGGCTTTCTTTGATCAAGCAGATGGCCGACGCGCTGACCTATGTTCATAAGAAAGGCTATATCCATCGCGATATTTGCCCTCGCAACTTTATCTGCTCGCCGGATATCAATCACATCAAGCTAATCGATTTTGGGTTGACCGTCCCCGCCACAGCCGCATTCATGCAGCCCGGCAATCGAACTGGCACTCCGCTCTATATGGCTCCCGAGGTTGTCCGTCGTCGTCCGACAGATCAGAAAGTGGATATCTTTTCATTCGGTGTTACTTGCTATCAGTTGCTAACTTTCGAGTTGCCATGGCCGGGCGGTGAGACGAGCGGTTTGGCGGCGCTCAATCATGACACCTCGGCGGCGCGCGATATCTTGGAGTATCGTCCCGATCTGAACAAGCAACTAGGCACACTGATCATGCAGTGCGTGAAGGCCAACCCAGCCGAACGCGTTCAAAGCATGGAAACTTTTCTCAAGACAGTCAACGCCATCAAGTCCGAGACCCAGTGATAACAACCTAACCGCTCAGTCGTATCGAACCACTCAAGCTATCTGAAGCATGCTGGCGTCGGCTCGGTTATGGTTTCAGCCACTCGATAGTGCAATTCAGAACCCACTGGCCGGCTTCTTCCAATCGAATGACGCGCGCGGCGATATCGGAAGTGTCTTTGGGCGTTGGGCTGAGCAGGCGTGTGTGTGCCTTAAGCGGCGCCTCACAACCGCGTTCGGCGAGAGCACAGAACACGCGACCATCTTTTTCAGGGGCGGCGCCAGGCCCGATGTCGCCGGTTACAGCGATGCTCAAATCGGCTTCATGGGTACGCGCAAGCGCCTGCTGCGCCAATTGCGTTGTAACCCATGCGCTAACTGGACCGATAGCGGGGTTGTCTAACGTCGCCGCGTCTATGTCCAACCACTGCTGCTTACTGCCCGAGCGATAAACGACTAGGCTGCCACACCACCACTGCGAGATTCCAGGGAGCGTCGCGAGGCTGGCCGCCAGCCAACCTCCGGTGCAGCTCTCTGTAAGGACCAGCCGTTGTTTTCGTAGCGCAAGGAGATCGCGAAGTGTGGCAGCTCGTGCCAGCATCTGAGGTGACATGACTATACTTCTGGACGCACTTCTAAAACGGACTTAACGATTTTCCCCGAGTGCATGGTTTCGAAAGCGTCCTCCCAATTCTCGAGTGACCAGACGCCACCGATAATTTTGTCCGCCGCCAATGCGCGACTGCTAAGCAGTGCGAGCACGCGTTCCCAGATGGCCCACGTGTGCGAGAAACTCCCTTGAAGTTGGACATTTTTTTGAACAATCGGATCGAGCGAGAAACCGACTGGATCGCGGCCCCAGCCCACTTTGCTAATCCAGCCCGCGGGGCGAACGACGTCGATGGCGATCTTCAGCGTGGCGGAAACGCCCGCCGCATCGACGACGCCTTCACATCCCAAGCCGTCGCGCTCATTGGCCCACTCGGCGGCGGTTGAAATATCGATCGCTTGGCAACCCAATTGCTTTGCCAGTTCCAATCGTTCCGCATCGCGCGGCAACCCTGCCACGGCGACTTCCGCTCCGCGCAGTTTAGCCATCGCGCCACACAGCAATCCGATCGGTCCTGGACCGAGTACCAAGATGCGATCACCGGGCAGCACCGTGACGTTTGTCGCCACGGCACTGAAGGCCACGCAGCAGGGTTCAGTGAGCGCAGCCAATCGCAACGGCAGGTTGTCGGGAACTCGGTGCAGACAGCGAGCTGGAACACGGACTTTTTGAGTCATCGCTCCGTCGACACCGTAACCAAAGCCCTTTCGATTGGGGTCGAGGTTGTAGCGACCGACTCGAGTCATAGGGCTGTCGGGGTCGATGACTGCGGCGGTTTCGCTACAGACACGATCCCCTTCGCGATAGTTTTTGACGTTGGCACCCGTTTGGCAAACTCGTCCCGCAAACTCGTGACCAAGAGTCACTGGGTAATTGACTGGCCAACTGTGCTGGCTGGTCCATTGATGGAGATCGCTTCCGCACACGCCGACTGCAGAAACTTCCAACAGCACGTCGTCTGGTCCAATGGAGGGTACCGGAATCTCTCGCAGTTCAACAGAATGCGGATCACGCGAGAAGTTTACTACAGCGGGTTGGAGGGCTGTTGCCATGGTGTTGATTATCGTGTGAGAGTGAGTTGGTGGATTCGCTTGATTAGGTTGTTGGGCTACTTGTTTGGCCAGGGAACACTGAATTTGTTTCTTACAGGGACGTCTCCGTAGCGGTGGACTTCGTCACAGATTTGTTTGAGGACGGTCTCGAGATCTCCGCCGGCTCGTTGGAAACGATCCGGGTTGATCGCTAGCGGAGCACCGATGACGACAAGTGGAGCACCAAAGCTTGGCGTTTGAATCGCTTGATCGATCGATAAACCACCGACGGCTTGCACCGGCAATGAGACCGCATCGACGACTTCGCGAAGTT
>JANPLP010000087.1:0-9032 GCA_031426595.1 Planctomycetia bacterium
CAGGTAGAAATTGCCACTCCCGCAATCGAACGGCTCCCGGCCAGCCTTCAGACGCTCGTCTCACGAACCGCGGCTGATGTCGATGAGATGGCGCTTTGGATTCCAGTGCCGATCGATGCTTGGTCGCTAGAAACTCTTGGGACACCTGTTTACCCGCAGGCTCGTTTTCAGTTGGGCGTTGCCGAAGCGGTTGCTCGTGAGCTGAATGCAGAATTCCAAATCCGCGTGACACTCCTGGGAACCGCGGCCCGGTCAAGCGGTGTGCGACGCAAGGAAACCTTTACAACTCTTCATCAATTATCGAAAGCCAGTCGTCGCTATTGGATTAATACACATCCCAGAAGTGATCCTTAGTGAATCGTTATAGTTTGGCTTGGGTCATGCACACACACATCGCTTGCCGCACCCATTTCTTCGTAATCCCGCAAGAATTCCTTCGCTGCAGTTTCAGGCAGAGTATCGGGTATTACGTTTTCGACACCTGATATAGCGGTGCGAAACTAGATGTCGGGTCGCGAGTTTAACCCTGAGTGCCTGCTTCTTAACTCATCGCGACCACTCAATAAATGTTGGAATTTCAACTTACTGCTGAATCGATAAGTACGATGCCATTTTGGATGGCATCGCTGCTGGGCCTCTCGACTGTTCTTACGTTGATCAGTTTTTCGCAGCTCGCCTCGGCTCGCTTCCGGCTTAGCTTCACCTCGGATCGACTTTGCAAAGGCTTGCTAGCATTGCTGGCGAGCTTACAGATCTTTGCTTGGCAACTCTACTTTTACCGCAATTCGCACGATACAGTTGCCTGGTGGTGTTTTGCGACGGCGATGCTGGGCGGTGCTGCTATTTGGCATTTTTCAGTTGGATTGCGATTGGTAAAGGCTCGGGCCAAACCTGTTTTGCCACTTGCGGTGGTGCTGGTTTCTGTGATTGAGCTTGCCGGTTTCGCCCAAGCAACGCTGCGATTCAGTGAGGTCACGCCGGCGATGGATGTGATCGAACCGGGTCGATTGGTTGTGAATGAAGAGGCGACGGCAGTCACCGACAAAGGCACGCCGATCCGTCTATCGAAACGTGATATGAGTGTAGAGGAGTTCAAAAACTTCATCGCATACAGTCGGAAACGCATAGCGGAAATCTCTGCCAAAGCAATGTTACGAGAAGAGCCCTTTATGGAGTCGAATTGCCACGGTTGGGTCTTTACGGGTGGTAAGCATATTATTCAAGGGGCCGACGTTTCGTTGATACTGGCAGAAAACGGTTATGTTGAAGTGATCGATCCGCAACCGAATGATGTTGCCATCTATCGAGACAAAACCGGCTTCTTGACGCACACCGCTTTGGTCCGGGGCGAATTAGGTGGTGCTGTGATGGTTGAGGGGAAATGGGGAATTGGCGCGCTGTACATTCATGTGGCGGAGCAACAGCCCTATGGAACTGACATTAAGTACTACCGCACTGACCGTGAGTCCCATGTGATCCAAGTTTTAGAAGTTGCTACATCGGACGCATCGAAAGCGAAGTCGCACAGTTCAAAAGCGGTGACCCCGGGAAGCGGAAATTCGGGCCTCGCAAAGTCGAAAGGACCAACGGCCTCTACGGTCAGCAGACGCGCGCTTCCGCAACTTTGAACGACGGCCTAATTCCAACTTACCTTCCGACCAAACGGTCGATGATCAAATCCAGCTCCGATCGCTCGACGCCCATTTTAGCTGCAGCCAAAGCGAAGAGCCTTTTTTCGACCTCGGATAACTTTCCGTCAGCTGCCATCATGCGAATCAGGTCGGATAGCATTTGGTCTTGTTCCAAACGATCGACTGGAAACTTTAGCTTCGCCTTGCCGCTCATTGCAAACGAAATTGCCGCTTCGAGATCTTCTTCAGCCAGCCCGAGTTCAGCACAGCGGTCGATGAGCAGCGCGATTTCTTGTTCGGTTAAGCTGCCATCCGCAGAAGCCATCACGACTAAGTTTTTTAAATGATCAAGTTGATGCATGAACGCATTTCCACAGCAAGCGAAGTGCGGTAAGTGTAGAGAACTGTGATTGGAGCTGACTTACCGGTTTTCGAGTTTTTAGCGAGAGACAAGTTGGCGATTACGCTTTTTGAATAGACTCTGACTCATTGTGAACCAAGCGAGTGCCCTTTGCTAGTGCGGACATTTCACGTAAGCAGAAAATCATCATTGGTTGGGGTTTGATCGTTAGGCTTTCCGAATGAAGCGTTCTGCATAGGATCGCACTTCAGTACCGTTAAGTACGTGGACCATGCGCAATTGCTGTAGCATCGCATCGTTGAAATGGTTGAGCGGCACGTGGACCAGCTTCTTATGCAACCTTCGTGCGATGCTACGCCATGCCGCACCGGGAGCTCGTTCCGACATAACGGCTACGTGGCGTTCCCGCGAGTGTAAGCATGCGGCTGCGATCAAGCGATCCTCAAGCGGTTCCGCAAAGGCCAGTCTCGGGTCCTGCCAAATATCGGGAATGGCCACGGGAGGATACAGAAACATGGCTCCTCCGTAAGTCGCCAGAGCGATGCCAGGTCCGATGAGTTCTTTGCCAAAGTCGGTTGCAAAAAAAGCTAGCGTTGACTCGTCTTTGTGCTCGGCGAACCACGTGGTCTGCCAGGGATAGTCGCGAGGGTCCGCTGGCACATCAAACAACATGACACAGCAATCTAACTTGCCAACGCTGGGCGGCATTACTTTGACGTAGATGTCACCATCATACCAATGCCGCAGCGTCTCGCGGATATCGATACCGTCTTTGATGCTGGTTGAGAATTTTTCGCTGCGCGCCAGATCGGCGCCCATGATCGCTTTAGCACGATCGAGCACGCGAGTGCGGAAGCTCTCGATGAGCGTATCTTCCGGCGGCCACGAGCACTGCGAGTACGGGTTCCACTGCGTCATCCAACGCTCACGTTCCTCTTTCATGGGACGGCGTCGCAGCTCGAGTGATCGCCAAGTGATCGGTGGCCCAGGCAAGCGACTTACCACACTTACCAACTCTTCGTTTGGCAAACGCAACTGGTCAATGCCGAGCGTCACCTGCTGATAGGGCGCATCCTCCGTTTGAAATGCCTCTGCATCACCTTGAAATGCATAGTGCCGTGCAGTTTCAACCACATGAATCGTGTACTGATCACCCAGTACTTGCTGTGCGGCCAGCGATATTGTGTAGAGATCCGGCGACATGCGATGTTCCAGCAACGTCAAGTTTCTGATGTACTTCAAGCACTGTCGCAAGTGCATTGGAGTAATACGTCGAGCTCGTTTGCCGAGATCTTGGAGATAGCTACTACGGGCTGACATGAGCAGTTGCTTGACTCCATCAATGGTCACATTCTCGTCGTCCTCCAGTTGAGCGCGGGCTTGCTCGTGTAATCCAGTGATGAATGGTAACTCACCTAGCATGAATAAGAGAGAGTTTGGATTGACGCTATAAATTGATGGCGGTTCGACGTCCTCGTGCTCAGGTGGTTCCTGCACCGACTCTGCGTACGCCTCGTGCAGCCAGGGCCACTTCTGAATCGAGCACACCAGCACGATGTTCTCGTACTTGCGTTCCAGTTGATGTAATTGCCACGCCATATAGCGAATGCGCTGTTTCTCCTGGTCCGTAAATGGTCGCATGATGCTCGGTAAAACTGCCGTTGCGAACTTCTCGAGGCTCACTGTCTTGAGCGCATAGGGATCGGGCAGCACGGACGACTGGGGTTGAAAGGCGTTGGTCTCCAAGTCGATGAAGTTGATCGCAAGTCGTTCTTCCATTGCGATCCGAAGTCCCATGATCACCGGTTGGCAGGGATCGATCGGCACGTAGCTCCAGGCCCCTTGAGAATCACCTGAACCATCTTCATCGTCGGCAGTGCTATCCCAATTGGAACTGAAATCGGGCAAGCATCTTTGCAGTACCATCGACGGTGTCGGCAGCAACTGAATCGCTTCCATAACGCTCGGCCGAAACGATTCCGGCAGCGCAACCGCTAAGCAATCAAAGTTACCTTCTAGCATCCGGCGACGAACTGCATGAGCACAATCGGCGCTGCCATGTACGACCGGCAAGCAAGTAATCTTCGATCCCAATTTGAGCGGCGAGATTTTCATGGTCATCAATTGGTTGAAAGTAACTTTTGGAAGTAACATGGCGGAAGAACTGGATGTAAAATGCGCGTTCAGCAAGTTCCTTTCCAAATTCTAAGTGCTACTCTCCATGATAACGCGTAACCAACTTTCCGGACTGCTCCGCAGCAATCACCTCCGAATTGTCCCCGCATTGGGGTGGCAACTACTTCTTTTTTTTCTTCTTCTTTCGCCCATCAAGGTAAATCTCGTATCGGGGCAAGATCGTCTCGACGCGGAGTGCGTCAAAATTGAACGCATTTTGCCGCCGCAGGGGCTCGAGATCGCTGATCAAGATCGGGATCGTTGGTTGCTAGCGCTTGATGCGATCGACATGCAAGCCGACGCATTGTCAGCGGCTAAACTTGCAGATGTAAAAGTGCTCAGCAAAGCTTGTCGATTGGCGATTGAGTTTCGTGAGCTGTACCAAGCTAAAGATGCTGCAAAGGTCGATCGCTTGATCAAGCTGGCTCAAGCGAGGCTCGAGCAACTGCAGACTACTGAAATCGACTGGTCGAAGGACAGTGCACGTCAAGTTCGCGGATTTATCTCCGCCGTCGATGGCTCGGCGCAGCCTTTGGGTCTGGTTTTGCCCGATGGATGGTCGGCCAGTAAGAAACCTATTCCGCTTTATGTGTGGCTTCACGGTCGCGGCGACAAGGCTACCGATTTGCATTTCATTTGCGAACGGTTGGACAAGAATGGCGAAGTTGTTCCAGAAGGGGCCATCGTAGTGCATCCATTCGGACGTCAATGTGTGGGCTATAAGAGTGCGGGTGAAACGGACGTTATGGAAGCCATCGATTTTGTATGCAAGAACTATCCTGTCGACAAAGATCGAGTTGTACTGATGGGATTTTCGATGGGTGGAGCAGGGGTCTGGCATCTTGCTGCTCACTATGCCAACCGATTTATTGCCGCAAGTCCTGGAGCTGGCTTTGCAGAAACATCGCGTTACCAGAACCTTAAGCCTGAAAAGTTTCCTCCGCAGTATGAACAAACACTGTGGAGTATCTACGACGTGCCAGGTTACACCCGCAACCTTTTCAATTTCCCGGTTGTCGCGTACAGCGGTGAGCTTGATAAACAAATGCAAGCTGCGTTGGTGATGGAAGAAGCGTTCGCTACTGAAGGTCAAAAGCTAGCTCATGTGATCGGACCAGGCATGGGGCATAAGTATCATCCCGATAGCTTGAAAGAGATCCTCAATCGCTTGGCGGGAGCTCAAACTAGTGCGAAGCAGGTTGAGCCGAAACAACTTTGGTTACAGACCAAACACTGGCGTTATAGTTCACGTGAATGGATTACAATCGACGGCCTGCAAGCGGCTTATGCCGACACTCGCGTTGATGCGCTGCATGAAAGTGATACGTGGTCGATCAAAACTAAGAACGTTTCGCGATTGAAGTTAGACCTGGCGCATCCGACGGCTCCGCGGGGTAAATTGGTCGTCGATGGCCAGTTAATTGCGATGCCTCCAATGTCGTCAGCCAACCAGCCAAGCAGCAAATCATCGCTGCTACTTACGACTAGCGACGGCAAGTGGCAGGCCGGTAAAGCTTGGTCTCAGTTGCGTAAGCATCCTGGACTTTCAGGGCCGATCGATGACGCGTTTCTCGATCCATTTCTCGTTGTTATGCCGACCGGCGAAGCGGCTCATCCGCGCGTACAGCAGTGGGTGCGTTGTGAGTCCGCGAGTTTTGTCGAGCGATGGCGAGGCTTGTTTCGTGGTGAGCCGCGTGTGAAACTGGACAAAGACGTCACAGCTGAGGATATGCGGCGCTACCATTTGATCCTGTGGGGAGACACGCAGAGCAACAGCATCATTCGTTCAACACTGGCTGCACTCAATATGCCCGGTGCACCTCCGGCTGACGTTAAGTTTGCGGAACTTAAGTGGTCAAACGCGCAGCTCGCGATCGGTGCGTACAGCTTTGACCCCGCGTCGCATGTGCCCGCTTTCGTCTATCCTAACCCGCTTGCTTTAGACCGTTATGTCGTTGTGAACTCGGGACCTACTTTCCGTCAAGCTCACGATCGCACCAACTCCCTGCAGAATCCTCATCTCCCGGACTGGAACATTATTTCACTCGACGTTCCACCTTCCGGCACCGCGCCTGGGCGAATCGCAAAATGCGGATTCTTCGATGATCGATGGATGGTTGATCCAGACCTGACTTGGTAAACCGCCGCTCTTGCATGCTTGCTTCAGCCTCGCATTTGGCTCAACGGATCTCGACCGCTCTCCATGGATTGTGGCTAGTTGGGATTGTTGATCGGTCGAAAGCCTTGGATGCGTCCGCGGGGTGATAGACCTTGAACATTGATGGGCAGATTCATGATATCTGTGCCAACGTTGCCGGCCTTATCCACGGATTCCATTCGCAAAAAAATATGTTCGGGTAAATGCGAATCGGCTTTCCAGAGATAGATGCCAGTGTTTTTCAAGCCCGCTGCGATCGTGCTCCACGGTCCGCTTTGCGTCTCGCTGTAAGACAGCGTGATGGGACGGTCGTGCAGGTTTTCGTCTGAGCAGTTGTAGTCGATCACTAACATGCCCGCCTCGTGTCCGTCGCCATACACGGCTCGCGTGATCTTGCCGGTTGGCTTCATCACGTCGACATGGATCCAGGCGTCGCCGCTATCGCCATCTTTCGGACGGTTGCTAACTTTACCATTTTGGCTGATGATCACCATGCGGAAGCCGAACAAGCCATCATTGGCGACTTGAACATCGAATGGACTTTGGCGGTCCGGATCCGAGCCCCATTTTTGCCATGTGCTTCCGCCGTCTTCGGTTCCCCAAAGTTCAACATCTGCCAACGCACTGCCGGCGGCTGCATTCAATGCATAGTCAAGACTGAATGATCGCGAGTTGCAATGAAAGGCTTGACTGACAGGCGATTGATCAGCGCCCGAATCGAACGCACCCAGCGGCGGAGACGTTGATCGCCCTGCGAGCGGTTCGGTCATAGGAGTGGTCGGAGTCTGCGTAAGAGCAGCTTCCTTGTCAACTAGATATTGCTGAGTTGAATTGGTTTGCGGTGAATCTTGCATAGGCCGAGGCGCGGGAAGTTCCTCACTGTTGGGCGCGATTCCACTGCCGACTGAAGTGGGTGGAGTCAGGTCAAGGCCGCTGTTACCGCCACTCGCCAACTGGCCGCTCACTGACCAGCCGCCTTGCGATGTGGGAGCGGCGTTTTTGGTAGTTGTGCTAGGAGTTGGCGGGAGATTCTGTGTTTGAGGCTTCTGCGGCTGCATGGCTTGGGCGGAAGCATTCGGCCAAGCCACCGCGCCTGGAGTCGGTACAAGTCCGCTTTGCGCAGTGCTGTTGGCTCCGTTGCGTTGACTGGCTAGTTTCATGTCTTGCGGCAACGCGGCGGTGCGGGGCATCACGTATTGCGTGGACGCTTCGCCGATGTTCGCTGCCTCATCTGCAACTGTAACCACAAAGCCGACTTCACGGCAGTGCTTGATATCGAGTACAGCTTGACCTTCGTAGATTTGTCCGGCGGCCACGATGTTTGTCACTGCCACTTCGCGCCAATCAGTCTCTTGATCGGTGCGGTACCGTAATTTTACAGAGTCGGTCTGCAAGTGCTCTTCGCTGATGCGCACATCAACGACCACTTGACCGTTGGAGTTCACATCAGAGCGGATCGCTACTTGGGGCTTGGTGGTATCGATCATGATACGCAGGGGCGGTTGCGGACTTGGAAATGCTTTCCCGTTTTCATCCAATGTTTGGACGGAGAATAGATAAAGCCCTTCGGCCGCTGCGCGAAAATCGAAGTACTTTTGATTCGAAGTGGCTGAACCTTGCATCTGCCAGGACACGCCGCCGTCCGTTGACACCCACAGCTGAACCTGCGTGGGCTGAGTTCCACGGGCATCGATGTTAAATGGAATCTTGAATTGTGAATGGGGAAAATAGAGTGTTTCCAAGGTTGGCGTAGGTTGCTGCGCGAGCGAGTGCTGAGCCGCTGGAATGCCGACGAGCGCCATCGATAAGGCACTCGCCAGCCATGCACGGTTGACCCTCGAAGCTGTAGATTTGATTTGCACTGCAGCATACTATTCCATCCAAGGAGGACCCTGCTGGTACCCATTAGCCACTGGTCCCTGCGACAAGTTAGGGTATTCTCAATAGAAAGAAGTACATTTCGTGGCGTAACTGTTGAATCGGTCGCGCGAGTTGCATTGCTTAAGTAAAATGTACGACACGCTGATCTCTACCATTTCCAGTTCCTTGCTAGCTATCCGTTGATAAACATGAGTGATCGAAGTTACAGGTTTGATGTGATTGTCGTTGGAGCTGGGCATGCAGGGACTGAAGCTGCAGCGGCTGCCGCCCGAGCGGGTGCGCGCGTCGTGTTGCTGACAGGCAACCTAGACACCGTCGGGCAGATGAGCTGCAATCCGGCGATCGGAGGCGTTGCTAAAGGACAGATCGTTCGCGAGATCGATGCCTTGGGAGGCTTGATGGCTCAAGCCATTGATGCGACCGGCATCCAGTTTCGGATGCTCAATCGCCGCAAAGGTCCTGCGATGCACAGTCCTCGTGCGCAGGCCGACAAACGCGGTTATCAGATGTTCATCAAGCGTTCGATCGAGAACTACCCAGGCATCAGCTTGGTGCAGGAGCTGGTTGAGGATCTAATCGTTGAAGTCGTCGACGGCCAGCAACAAATTCGCGGCATCCAAGTTCGTGGCGGTGCGGCCTACCGAGCCGACGCAGTGGTGCTGACCACGGGCACCTTCCTGCAAGCCATCATGCACACGGGGGAAGCGAAAACTCCTGGGGGCAGGGGAGGGGAGGGGACATCGGCAGGCATCAGTGGTTCCCTCAGCCAGCTAGGCTTGCAACTGGATCGCTTCAAGACGGGCACACCTCCGCGTTTGAACGCGAA
>JANPLP010000088.1:0-3418 GCA_031426595.1 Planctomycetia bacterium
GCGACCGACACTCTTTGTTCCAATGACTGGCGAAGCGGAGGATAATCGGAAAGTGCAAGCGGACCCAAGCCGCCCGCAGCTCGTAAATTGCGGGAAGAAACAAAAGTTCGGCGTAGATGCTGGTCCTGCCACTGTGCCTGTTCTATAAGCTCGATTCAACCAGCAAGTAAACCGCCCGCTAAACCCATTCCAGTCGTGGCGGAAGCCGTTAGGCTTTCGGTTCATAAGGCGATGAATAATCCTTGCACAGCAAGATTTCCGCCACAAGCGACTACTTTTTCAGCCAGTCTTTGCGTTGACGACTACTGGCGATTCCCATCTTCTTGCGATACTTGGTGATCGTGCGCCGCGCCACAGTAAAACCAATTTTGGAGAGCTCACCGACGAGGTCATCGTCGCTGTAAGGCTTCTGCTTGTCCTCTTTATCGATAAGCTCAGTGAGTTTGATGCGGATCGTGTCCCAGGCCACATCTTCACCGTCTTCGCTGCGAGTTCCTCCAACGAAAAATCGCTTCAGCGGAAAAATGCCTCGCGGAGTCTGAATCCATTTGTCGTCCACCGCGCGGCTGATGGTCGTAACGTGGACTTTGACCACGTCCGCAATCTGCTGCATCTTCAGCGGCTCGATAAACTCAGGGCCATCGTCCAGGAACCGCTTCTGGTAATCGACGATCGACTGCGCCACTTTCAGCACCGTGTTGCGGCGCTGCTGGATGGCTTCGATCAACCAGTTGGCCGATTCAATCTTGCGACGAATGAAATCGCGTTCGTCTTGCGTCGCGGCTGGATCAGCTAATCGCTTTCGGTAGTACTCGCTGATTCGCAATGATGGCAGACGATCGTCCTCTAGCCGCACTGTGTACTTACCCGAATCGTCCGTCTCAACAATCACATCCGGCGCGACGATCGGCACGTAAGCCTCGAGGAATGCCGCGCCTGGCTTGGGGTTCAAGTGATGAAACTCATGCTTGGCTTGTTGAATCTTTTCAATCGAAATACCTGTTTTCTTTTCGATTAGCGGCAGGCGGTTCTCAGCTAGATCCTCTAGGTGCTTGTCAATAATCAGCCGCAGTTCTTCGTACATGTGCATGTCGGGATGCAGTTGATTCAAGAGGCACTCTCGCAGATCGCGAGCTGCGATACCGGCTGGCTCGAGAGACTGTACGATCTCCAGCGCTTCTTCAGCTCGCTTAAAGTCCTCTGCCGTATGCCCCGCGGGCAGCAGGTCGCGTAGGCTCGACTTGAAGTAACCGCCATTGCGAGCGTCTAAAGTCGACACAATGCGCTCAGCAATCAACTCGTGGTCGTCATCAATCTCCATCTCCGCCAATTGATGCATCAAATAATCGTTCAGCGACTCGGGCCGCTCGAGCGCGTTAGCCATCAAATCATGTTGGCGATCCTGAGCTTCTTGCATGCGGTTGCTGGAGGTTCGAAAGTCATCGAAACTCTCCGGCATATCGTTGTCCATGTTTGCCAGTCGCTCGAAGTCCTCCGTGTTCGACTGGTCATCCTTTACGACAAGCTCTTTTTCGTCTTCGGTCTGACGATTTGGGTCTTCTTCTTCCTCGGGTTCATCAGGCAAATTCGGATCGACGTCTTGAACCTCAAGCATCGGGTTCTCAGAAATTTCCTGCTCGACTCGCTCCTGAAGCGCCAGAATCGGCAACTGCAGAATCTCCATCGACTGGATCATTTTAGGCGCGAGCTTTTGCGTCTGTAGCTGGCGAGTTTCCATTCCGAACGATAGTCGCATCACATCACCTTAAATGACCTTGGCGTTTCATTTAACTTGGGCGAGAAGTCAAACAAATCTAGATCATGAATCTTGAAGAGCTAACTCAGGGTTTATCAGCGGGCGGATTTGAATCGAGTTACCCTGCCGTCTCTAAGTGTATCATTTCCGACCCTACGTTGCGGGTTCTCTGGAGAAAAGGAACGATGTTTGCTACCGACGCGGTGACGCCAGGCTATTGAAAGTCAAGTGCGTGAGCTCGCCTTTGCGTAGCACTGACAGTTCCAGACTTCGGCTGTTCAAACACTTCATCGCCTCGTACTGGGACTATAATTCCCATTGATGCATAGCAGTGTAAGTTGAGGTTGCCTTCGCAATGCACCTGACAAAAGGGGCCTAAAAGAGTTGCTTCCAAAGCTTGTCTCTTTGCCGCGAGCGTGGATCGATAAATGTGTCGGATACCACTTAAAGCGACCACCAGTTGCTGCGAGAACAAAAAAAATATTTTGCAGCCGCTGAACGGGACACTAAACCATGAAGCTTTCGTGAAGCAACTGTTGACTACTTCTCGGGAATCAGTTGCAGGCAAACTAAGCGGTCCGCACCTCGAACATAGAGCAACCCGTGCGACAGTACAGGCGCCGCCCAGCACGGATACGACAGCAGCGGTTGATTGTCAGCCGGATCGAGAATCTGGTTCAAATCAGCGGCTGCGACAACATCGAATTTCTCTGGATTGGTTCTCACCAATTCCAAGCGACCGTACTCGCCAAGCACAATTAAGTGCCCGTCTACCAGGAGCACGCTGGATCGCTCGTGCCGCCGCTGTGACCATTGCAGTTTGCCATCGCTCATGCGGATACAACGAAAGTCGGCATCCGGTTGATTGCGGCCGCTACATCCGTACAAGTAATCGCCGACCCAGACTGGCGTCGACCAATGCGCGCGGAACGCATGCTTTCGCAATGCCCCCGAATCTTGCCAAACGGTTTGAGGCTTACGCGCGCCGACCTCCAGTAAGGTACTGCCGATCTCATACGCTTCCGAGATGAGCACTTGGTTCCCTTGTGTGACTGGCAGCGCAGCATTGACGCTCTCCATGGTCTTTGCCCGCCATGGAAATTGAAAGAGTTCTCTACCGGACTCGGGTTCCCAAGCCAACAAGCCACTGCGCAGAAAAGCCAACCCAGTAGCTTTGCCATTCAATTCGCGGACCGTCATCGACGTATAACTCGCCAAATCATTGCCGACTCGATAGACCTCCTGTCCGGTCAACTTGTTGAACGCCACTACAGCACTCCCGTTCGGCTTGACCTGATCCAGCCGCCCCGCGGGAACAAGTTGTGACGCGGAAGGACTGCCACCGATCATCACCAACAGCAGGTCTTTGTGAATGTAAGGTGTGCTCGCAACGCCAAAGAAATTCTGAACAACGCCATACTCTTTGAGCGTATCTTTTTGCCACAACATCTTGCCGTTGCGGAGTTGCCAGCACGTTAATTGGCCGCTGACACCGTAGGTGTAAACGAAGTCACCATCCACAATCGGACTGCACCGTGGGCCGTTGTTGTAGCCATACAGATCTTCATACTCGACTGTCGTTTCCGACTGCCAAAGTTCTTCAGCCGTCTCGGCATTGAAGCAAGTCAGTCGTTCCGCATCTCCAAAGCGATCGAACTGCAG
>JANPLP010000089.1:0-4610 GCA_031426595.1 Planctomycetia bacterium
CCACGAAATATCGACTAACGATCGAATAGTTGCGATGCGATTAGCTTGCTGCCACAATAGGGTTGAAACGCGTTCGGTTTGAGACTCACTCAGTTTGAAACTCGTTCAGGTTCAAACCAATTGAACAGCTAGCTTCAATCGCAAGAGGGCTTGGCACATGCTTCTAAATCTCAGTCAGTTCAAGCCGACGGGGCTCGTTTGTTTCTTCCTGCTGAGTGCTTTTAGTAGCGCGATCGACTCAACGTTCGCAGAGGCACCATTCGTTGAGCTACCAAGCTCCGAGCTGCCAAGCGACGATAAAAACTCCGAGCGCGTCGCTCGCGATCAACGCATGGCGGCTCGTGTGGACGAGCTGCTGAGTGAGAAGCTTACGGAACTGGGTTGGCAACCTGCCTCGCGATGCGAGGACGCGACCTACTTACGACGTGCGAGTCTTGATCTCACCGGCTCGGCGCCTACCGGCGCTGAAGTGCTGAAATTCATAGCTAACCCGGCGACGACCAAACGCAGAGAACTGGTCGCAAGATTGCTTGCAAGCCCTACGGCATCGGTCCATTTGGCAAACATTTGGTCGACTTGGCTATTGCCGGACGCGAACAGCCCCGAGGTGCAGTTCGGTAGAGCGGGTTTGCAAAGCTGGCTGCGGAGTCGCTTCGCAAAAAACTTGCGCTACGATCGGTTGGTCTCGGACCTGCTCGTTTCAACCGGTTCCATTCAGAATAGTCCGACTGCATTCTTCGTTGCTCTCGAAAGCAAGCCCGAAAAGATCGCTGCCAAAACGGCGCGTGTCTTTATGGGGATTCAACTTGACTGTGCCGAATGCCATAACCATCCGTTCGATCATTGGAAGCAGAAAGACTTCTGGGGCTTTGCGGCCTATTTTGCTCAGCTCGAAACGGGCGACCAATTGATGATGAATCCCGGAGCGGTGGTCGTCGACCAACCTACTGGCGATGTCAAGCTGCCGGGCACGGAGGAAGTGATTGAACCCAAGCCGCTGGTTGAGACCGAACATGCGGGGCTGGCAACTGGCACGAGGCGTCAACAATTAACCTTGTGGCTGACAGCCCGCGAAAACCCCTTCTTGGCTCGAGCCGCCGTGAATCGGGCGTGGGCGATCCTCTTCGGTCGCGGTCTCATCGAACCGATCGACGACATGCGATCGATCGATATCGCGAGCCATCCGGCTCTCTTGAGCGAATTGTCCGAGTACTTTGCGGATACGGGGTACGATCTGCGAGCGTTATTGGCGATGCTCGCAAGTACGGATGCGTATCAAAGGTCATCTGTGCATGTCAGCGGCCAACCTCCGGAAGCGAGTTACGCCACGATGTTGAACAAGCCGCTGACAGAAACGCAACTTTCCGCGTGTCTCTCGCAAGTCGCTCGTCAGATCGCGCGCGGCAACGACCCTGCGGCTCAACAATCCCTGATGACGCAGCTCGGCAAATTGCGAGGCGACGCGAGCCAAGCAACTTTGGGAATCGTTCAAGCACTTGTCACTCTTCACGGCACTGCCTTCGACGAAGTCTCCAGTGATTCGTCTAGTCGATTGCTGCAAGCTTTGAATGCGCCACACATGAATGATTCCCAGCGACTTCAGTGGTTATTCCTTAGCACGCTCAATCGCAATCCAACTCCGCAGGAAGAGGCCGCCTTTTCCGAAGTCATCCACCAAGCCACGGATTCAACACCCACTCCATCCAACGATTTGAAGAGCTCTGAAAACGGCACGCCTCAGCCTGATGCAGCCACAAATGCTTCGGCCGGTAGCAGCGATTCGAAAATTGCACCAGCCACTTGGCAGTCTGACTTATTGTGGGCATTGATCAATTCAACGGAATTCGCGTTAACTCCCTGATATCGCGCAAATTTTAAGAGGCGAATAACGAGCAGTTACGAAGACGTTTTGGTCGCTAGGCGACCTGCGCAAACATCCGCTCAATTGAACACCCTTCGTGACCCCTCCATTGCCTCGCTGCGGATGGAAATTGCTTTTTTCATCTGTTTGTTTTTTCAACTGTTTGTTGCGCAGTGGAGGCAAGCCGCGGTGTGCGACCGAACCTTGGCGAAACTGATCTAGCCAAAATGAGGTTCCCCCTGATTCTCGTTCCATGGTGGGTGAACCGAGCGATTTGAAACGTTCTAAATCGATTTCTTCACATTACATTCACACTCTCTTCGCGAGATCTTAACAGAAGTAGAGGATGCTTTAGCTCGTAAGTCAGTCAGTCGCGCGTGGCGGCGGGCTATTCACCGAGTTTATTGTAGGATTGAAAAGCGAAATGAGAAAAGTGCGTGTCCTGTCTAGACCAGCCTTTACGTTGGTAGAGTTGCTGGTCGTCATTGCAATCATCGGAATTTTGGTTGGCTTGTTGTTGCCAGCTGTACAAGCTGCTCGCGAAGCAGCGCGCCGTATGCAATGCTCCAACAACCTCAAGCAAATCGGCTTGGCGGCTCACAATTTTGAGTCGGCCAACAAAAAACTGCCGACTGCAGGTCAATGCGGTTCGACCGGATCGACCACCACCGCTTACACAATCCATTCGACTGCAACTGAGTTGCTTCCATACATCGAACAGATTGCCGTTTACAACTTATTCGACCACAGTTTCACGAACTACACCGTGTCACCTTACGGCATGAATGCCACCACGCGGATCACTACCACGGGTTGCTTGTTGCATAAGAATGCTAAGGGAAAAGCCTATGACGATCCGACTCATCCAAGCGGTCAAGTAGCTGCCAAGTCCAACATTCCAGCCTTCGTCTGTCCGACGACACCGGTAGGTGCCGAATCTCGCGACCCAGTTCATCGCTACGGTGTTTGGGATTATATGTTCATCGATTTGACCGACATCATGGAGATCACAACCGATCCGTTGTTCGGCGAGCGGACAACTCCGACCGGTGGACCTGCGTGGTTGACTCAGGTGCGTCAAGGGATGCTGACTTGCGATAATACTGGGTTTGGTCGTGTCACCGACGGTACTTCCAATACGATCCTCTGTATTGAAGATGCGAGCCGAGCTCATCCAAGCGTTGGAACCTTCGGCTCACTGTCGACCCGTAAGACACCGGTCTCTGGTGCTGCAGATCCAATTATCATGTCAAGCGGTGCAGACGGACGCCGTATGTTCGCCTGGGCTGACGCCGATGCAGTGACCAATGGTTTTTCTGGACCTAACGGGGCGATCAGTCCGGGAAGCAGGAAAGCGAAGATTAACAACTATTCAAGTCCTAATGGTGGCCCAGCGGCTTGCCGTTGGTCGGTGAACAACTGCGGTCCGAACGATGAACCGTTTAGCTTTCACACCGGTGGCGTGAACGCAACGATGGGTGACGGCTCGGTGAGGTTTATGTCCGATTCGATCGATGCCATTGTTGTGAAGTGGATGGTGGGTGCATCAGACGGCAACATCGTTCCAGACACACAGTAACCAATAAGCGGGCGGTTTACTCAGATGCGTAATTTGATTCTCACTGTTGGAATGTTTGTAAGCGGGCTTGCTCTTGTCGCGGGCTGCGGCATGAACCCCGCTCCGATTTCCGGTCCGGTTAGCGCAACAGGCAAAGTGTTGGCCAGCGATGGCAAAGCTGTCGGAGGAGTCACGCTGAACCTCCAGCCGCTTGAAGAAGGTTATTCGAAAGCGATTGAAGTTCAGGCTGACGGCAGCTTCACTGTCGAAACACAGGCTGGTAAGTATGCGTACTTCTTCACTCCCAAGACTGGTGTTAAAGCGGTTCCGCCGCAAGTTGCCAGCTTGGTCGAAGCCAACTTGGAGCGAACGGTAAGCGTATCGAGCGGTCAGGAAATCGTGATTAACCTTCCCTAGGTAAGCTGGATTTTTTAAAAAGTTCCACGCAACGGACGGGACTGGTTTTGCGCAAGCGAGGCCGGTCCTGTCTTATTTTATAGACCGCCGTTCGAGTGATTTGGGCTGGCTACATGCGACATTTTTGAAGCACATGCTTTAGAATTGTGATGCGTGTGGTGAATTCGAAGGGGGCGTGCTTGCGGAGTTCGATCTATTCCTGACTTTATGATTGCGATTTCAGAAGATTGGATAGGTTGGATTCAATCGCTTGTCTCGTGGGGGCTGTTGATCGCCGCGCTCGACTTTGTCGTGGTTTGTCTGGCGGTTGGTCACGTCGTTCTTAACAAACGTGACGTACGAGCTGCGATTGGTTGGGCTGGAGTGATCTTTCTTGCTCCGTTCGTAGGCTCCGCTCTCTATTTCATGTTCGGCATCAATCGAATCAAGCGCAAGGCTCGCAAGTTGCTTGGCAAAGCGGCTTATGACCCCAGTGAAACGGCGGGGCTAAGTTTTAATTCGCATCGGATTCTCGGGCCGCTTGAAGAACAATTCGGGCCGCTAGCGCTGCTGGGTGACAAAGTGATCGGCCGACCGCTGCAAGTTGGCAACCATGTCGAGCTGTTTTCGACAATGCCACAATGTGTTACTGCGATGCTGGCAGCGATCGCGCGTGCCGAGACGTCGATATCGCTATGCACTTATATCTTTGATTGCGATTCGGTTGGGAAGCGTTTCGTGACCGCCTTGCAAGCTGCTCGCGAGCGTGGGGTTGACGTGCGTGTGATCGTCGAT
>JANPLP010000090.1:0-6651 GCA_031426595.1 Planctomycetia bacterium
TCGTGATAGTCATGATTGCGTATCGATTGGGCCAGCCGCTGTGGAGTCACCACTTGCGCGCCTTCACCTCTGCGAAAACCTTTTGCGAACTGCATGACTGAATTCGACGCCGTCTGCAAAATCTTGAACCTGGCGGCACTGTTTGAAATCGCTTGTTGCAATTGCCTCGCCGTCCGATCGATCGTCATGCTGAATCGCATCCACACCGGTGCCGTGCGTTGCAAACTATCCGCTAACTGGGCCACAATCGCCGGCGATGCCTGCAAACGCAGTCCAGTTGTATGACCGTCGGAATTGCGTTCGGCCATGAAGTCATAACACGCATCCGCGATTGCTTTCCAAGCCGCTCCTAACTGCCGACTCCGTAGCAACTCGTTGTTCGCAAGCCACTCGAGCGACTTCGACGCTGCAGCTTGCAATTGCAATGATAAGCTGCGATGGCTCTCGCGCGCCAGATTCCCCGCTTCCAACCGCGACGAAAGATGGAACAAGTAATCGCGGTCAGCCAACGTGCGGTTCGCACTCGTTATGCCACGTTTCGGTTCAATTTGACTGGCAACATCCCAAAAAATCGGCTGCGGCCGATCGCTGGTGGTCACAAAGCCAACCGGTGGAGCCGGCATGCACTCGTTCGTCTTCGCGCTCCGGTAATCGTAAGCCGCAAAGACGCCGGCAATTCCAAAACGATCGACCAAGGGACGCGCTTCGGTATGCAGAATATCGGGCGAATAACGCGCCTTCACTTTGTTGATCGCCAAAATGCGAGGTACGCCCGGCATAGCATCTCGCAGCGTCGTCAACACATGCAGCAACCCTTCATCATGCAAGCTACTCAACTTGCTCACCACTAAAAACGCTGAACAGAGTCGCCCGATTTTTGCCAATTGACTTCGCCGTGACGCCGCTAATTCTCCGCCACTCAAATCTGAAACCGCATTATCCAAAAATCCTGTTTGAATATCTGGGCAATCTACCAAGCCCAGCTTCAACGTATCCAAGCCTGCGTCACTCGCAATCAACGGCACTTCAATAGGATCAACTGCGTCGACTCCATCGCTTGTACCACCCAACCCCGACAGCACCGAATTCGCAAATACTTGGCCGTTGTATTGCTGCTGAGCGATCTGTACATCGTCTGAAAGCTGCTCTGGCGCGTGCCCAAAGACACTCGTAAGAAAACTGATCAGCGTGCTCAGCAATTCCGGATCGCTCCACCACACCTGGGGCATCCAAATCACGAAGCGATGCGTCCCCTGCTGATTGCCAACGCCGCGCAGTACCCTCGCACGGCCCGCCTCACTGAGGTAAGTCGCCAGCAGCGAGCTCTTTCCGGCGTTAAGCAGTCCAGTGATGGCTACCACGGGACAATGGCTGACACGCTCAAAGACCGTCAATTGATCTAGCAGCCCGCGCAGCTTTTCGTGCAGCAGCTTACCCGCCTCCAACTGCTCGGCGGAACTTGCCACCGAATCGGATTGAAGCGCGTCGAGCACACTGATCGGATGCGTATCGCTAGGGAACGTTCGCAGTAAGCCTGTGCCCACTTCGCGAACACTCAACAACTTTGAGAGCCGTTGCCAACTTTCAGTCGGTCGGTCGGCTGGGGACAAGTTGTCATTCATCGCGGACTTACTTTATTGGAACTCAAGTCAAACAGCATCTCCGATCGCAACGAGCAAATCGCAATGGTCCAATCCATTTTAGTCGCTCAATGACCGTACGTCTCGACCCAGCAACGCGACCGCAGTCGACATACTGCCACGCAATTAGGCTACGAATTCTTCTTGGTCTTCGCCAGACGGACGAGACAATTGGCCTGATTCTTCCAAAGTGCGAATGACATCCACCACTTTTTGCTGAACCCCCTCCACTTCGCTCAGTCGCACTTTGCCTAAGAATTCCATCTCTTCTTTGAGCATCTCCGAGGCGCGCTGCGACATATTCTTCAGAATCTTCTCTTGCAACGCTTGGCTGGCCCCCTTGAGCGCCATCGCCCATTGGCTCGCCTCGACGTTTTTGAGCACCTGCTGAATGTCCTTGTCGCTGATCTTGATGATGTCTTCAAACGTGAACATCAAACGGCGAATTTCTTCTACCAACTCCGGTCGTTCGCGCGACAATCCATCCAGAATGCTTCGCTCCGTCGCACGATCCGAAACGTTCAACATCTCAGCCACCGCCGGTATACCACCCGCTTTTTGGTAGGACTGAGTCATGAACAGTGCCATGCGATTTGACAGACCGTTTTCAACTTCATCGATCGCCTCGGGGCTGGTTTGCCCCATCTCAGCGATCCGTTGAATCACCGCTAGCTGACGCGCATGCGGCAAGCCCCCCAGTACCGCTGCCGAAACCGTCGCTGGAACGTGGCTGAGCACCATCGCAATGGTTTGCGGATGCTCTTCAATCAAAAACGACAAAATGTTCTGCGGATCGACTTTATGTAGGAATCCAAACGGCAATGCCTCAAGCGTCTGCTGAAGCACGTTGAGCATATCGGTGGCGTCTTTGCCGAGCGCTTTCTTGACCAGGGATTTTGCGCGATCCAAACCGCCAGTGTTCGGACCCAGCGCACTCGGACGACTCGCCAAGAACTCGCCGATGATCCCTTCCTGCTCAACACCGGAAATAGTATCCAACTGCGCAATCGCAAGCGATACTTGCTCGACGTAACGCCTGGGCAATTTTGAAAGCAGCGCCGCTGCGTCGTCCTCCTCGAGGCTCATCAGCAGAATTGCCGCCTTGCGCACCCCTTCGCTGATTAAATAACTCGATTGTGTTGCCATGGATTACATCAGCACGTCAAAACTAGCCGCCTGTTCGCAGCCGCCACTTCGGCGCTACCACAACTTCGACGTGAGAAGCACGAAGTGGCACCCGCCCAGCAGCCTTGAATCGGAAGTCAACTCATCCATTTCCATCGACAAGTCCGATTCGCACAATCAATCTGAAGCATCGCGGCGCGACTTACAATTCGAAAACATTGCCGCTTGTAACGAATTTACCAGTCGATTTTGCAGATTCCCCACTGACCGTGATTCTCATCGACTGAGACTTCCAGGGTTTCCAACCGGTCGCCGACCGTGGGCCGCAAAGCAGCCCTCAATTCCTGTGCAATCCACCACGCTAACTTTTCTGCAGTTGTATTTACAATCGGCAGCAGCATGCAATCCTCCCGTGGAAAGATCCATCGCTTCTCCCCGAATGTTGTTACCACCTCTTTTTCGCCCGCCTCGACTCGAATCAACGCGTGTTGCGTAGGCAATATAACGTGGTGATCCAATCGCTTCACAATCGCCATCAAGTTATCTCGAAACGCAATGAAGTCGACCACATATTGGTTCTCATCCAGTTCTCCCACCACTTCTGCTTTCACGCCGTAATTGTGCCCATGCAAACACTCACAAATGTCCCCCGCAAACGTAATGAAATGTGCCGCGCTAAATACAAGCTGCTCTTTTTGGAGGAGCACTCGATAAGTTTGCTTCAGTTCCGTCATTGTTTCTTCCTCAAATCTCAATCGTGTCTTCAGTTTTATTTGCTTGGCAGCAACAACCGCAAAAACAACATAGCCGCAATCATATCAGCCGTTGTTCCCGGATTGCGACGATGCCCATCCAGCCGCAAGAATGCATCCAAGTCATCCTCTAGTTCACCGCGCTCGGCACTGTCCATCGTTTGAACAACTCGTTGCGCCCGAGATTGTATCTCTCCTGCAAGTGAGACGCCGCATTTGCGAACAATTAAACCATCGGGTTCCTCAGCCAACATGCGGAGCTGCACTTCGCAGATGGAACGAAGGAGATCTCGCCCTGCCTTTAGCGCCTCGTCGAACCAAGGTACCAAGCGGTCGAAAAGATCTGCAAATCCGTTTACATACTGCCTCGCCACCGCATCGACGGCTGCCGCTTGCTGCATCGCGCTTAACAGATCTGCAGGCGCTTCCCCCTCAATATCATTCTCCGACTGCCTGCCAATCCCACCTGGTTTCGCAGCGCGTATCGCTTCATAGACCAATCGCGAATCCGCCGCATTCAGGTTGCTCAACACGAGCTGTATGGCTGAACGCAGACCATCGATGGTCAATGCTGAGCCGCTGGAATGCGAATCGAGCCACTCCGTCGCCTTGGCGATCGGTGCGAACAGCAACACTGTACCCAAGTTCGTGTTAAGGCCAACCTTGCTTTGGGTCGCGACCACACTTTGCAGAACTAATTCGCCTATCGATAAGTTAGCAGCGCTTTCGAAGACAGACGCAATCGCGGCCGCACTCTCCAGAAAGTCGCTATAGCTCATGTCGGCAAACGCAGCACCCGGATGCACGTTACCCACCTTTGGCGCCGTCGCTTCCAGCACGCATGCAAGCTGGGCCGCTGCTGCTACTGTCCAGCGTCGATCAAAGGGATACGCCAAGTCGCGCATGCCTCGCTCCGAACTACTAGCCCGAATAATCGCCCCGCTCAAACCTGTTTGAAATTCGTTCTTCACGCCAACAACCGCTTGAGTCCTTCCGAGACGCTTGGATCACCGTTTAGCACAACGCTGCGCAGCGCTCCGATCACCAGCGCGAGCTGCTCGTTGGTCGAGTTCGCAAGATTGACGAACAAAACTCGCTGAGCCCCGACCCGACACGGGCCGCCAACCCCCTCTGCTAACCATAGCCGACGAATTAGATACCCCGACCGCTCGGCAACCAATATCGCCTCTTCCAGTAGATCGACCGTATGAATCGAAGCTGGGCGTGGTTCCTGTGCCATCTCAAAACACCTCTCCAAACGCCGACCGCTGTTCGCTAGTATTGCTTGCTATGGATGCTTAGCTTACTATCGAAAGAGTTAAAATCTGCCCGCACTTTACGCGCAGCGCACTATTCTAACGGCCAGCCTCGTTAGTGTGCTGACGGTCGAGGCGATTTCCAAACCTAAACGCACCAATCCGATCCAGCTCACCGACGAGCTCCAACACGATAGATGACGGGGGATTTTATGTCTGACCGAAAACGTATGGTTGTTACCAAGATAGGCGACTTGGCCGTTGTGAAATTTAGCGACCGCAAGATTGTCGACAGCGCTAATATAGAAGAGATGGGCGAAGAGATGTTCTCGATCGTCGACAAAGACAAGTGCAAAGACGTTCTGCTCAATTTTGAAGGAGTTGAGTTTATGTCGTCAGCGGCCCTCAACAAACTGATTTTGATGGATAAACGAGTCAAAGCCGCTCAGGGCAAGTTGCGTCTGTGTAACCTGCGAGCTGAAATCCTTGAAGTGTTCACCATCACGCGCTTGAACCGTGTCTTCGACATCAAGAAAAACGAAGCCGAAGCGCTAAAGGCGTTCGGTCTTTCTATCTAGTCCCGTCCCTCGTTTTATTCGCAACGACATCCACCGCAAGCGATGGGTTTTGAGCAATCTGCTTGGAGAGCATTATGGCTGAGTCTGCGTTGGGATGGAGCCTGTACGAGAAAATCCCGAGTTCGTTGGATGTCGGCCACGCGACGATCGAACGCCTACTGGCGGCTCTGCAGGCGAACAAATGGGAAGGTCGCGATCTATTTCATATCCAGTTGGCGATCGAAGAAGCGATGGTCAACGCGATCACTCACGGGAACAAACAAGCCGAAGATAAGGTCGTCGAAGTCGAATTTCGCGTCGATCCGCTGTTCACATACATGCGGATCAAGGATGAAGGAGCAGGCTTTAATCCAGCCGAAGTTCCCGATCCTCGCGACGACGATCACCTTGAATGCACTAACGGCCGAGGTGTGATGCTTATCCGCGAGTTGATGTCGGAAGTTCGTTACAACGATCGCGGCAATGAAGTCACGATGACCAAACACCGCTCGAAGGAGGAGGAAACCGCGGATCTCTCCGAAGACCAACCCGAAGAGAACTAACCGCACGCTCACGGACCCCGTCGCTTGAATACACTCGATATCCAGGTGCTCTACGAAGACAACCACCTGCTCGTTCTCAACAAACCCGCTGAACTCGCCACCATGGGTGCTCTTCCTGGAGAACCGACCGCCGTGGCGTGGTCTGCAGAATATCTGAAGCAACGTTACGACAAACCCGGCAATGTCTTTGTAGGTGTCGTCAGTCGCCTTGATAGTTTCGTCACCGGCGTACTCGTGTTGGCTCGGACCAGCAAAGCCGCCAGTCGACTCACCGAGCAATTTCGCGACCGACGAACCAGTAAACTTTATTACGCTTGCGTCGAAGGTAAAGTCGACGAACGCGACTGGAAAACCCTCTCCTGCCACATCACCAAAGACGATGCTGCGCACCGCATGATCATTGTGCCTCCCACCGCTCGAGATGCCCAACCCGCCAGCCTCCAACTCCGAACGCTCGCCTCCACTGCCAACCGTTCCCTCCTCGAAATCAATCTGCTTACCGGCCGCAAGCATCAAATTCGTTTGCAGCTAGCCGATGCTGGCCATCCAATTTTGGGCGACATCAAATACGAAGCGAGTTCCAGATTTCCCCAGGGGATCGCCCTCCATTCTTATCAACTCACAGTCGAGCACCCCACTCTCCGAACCCTCCTCACCTTCACCGCCCCCGTTCCCGCCTCTTGGCGCACCCTTCCGGCCGAACTCCGCCAAGCTATCAAAGCTTAGCGTTTCAAAACCCCGTCGAAGCGGATCGCGCC
>JANPLP010000091.1:0-10226 GCA_031426595.1 Planctomycetia bacterium
GAGCTGGAACGAGCCGTCAAGGACATGAAGTCTAAAGATGAAATTATTGACGAACTCTCGAGGCTAACCGGGCATAAATTGAGATGATCGTGCATGCACACACGGAATATCTAACGTGAAACTCTTGTTGCATGGATTGAATTTTTCGCCTGAGGAGATTGGGATTGGGAAATACTCGGGAGAGATGGTTACGGATTTGGTTGATCAGGGTTTCGAGGTTTCTGTAGTCAGTACACGACCTTACTATCCGCAATGGAAAGTCCGAGAGGACTACCCGGGGTTTGGCTACAAAAGCGAATCTGGCGAGAATATTCAGATTGTGAGGTGTCCCCTCTGGGTTCCCTCGAGAGTGAACGGTTGGAAGAGAATCGTTCATCTAGCATCGTTCGGGATTTCTAGTGTCCCAGTGATGCTTTGGAAGGCACGGTCAACACGACCGGATGTTGTGATGGTGATAGAGCCTGCGATGTTCTGTCTTCCAACGAGTTGGCTTGCGGCCAAGCTTTGCGGAGCGAAGACGTGGTTGCATATTCAAGACTTCGAAGTGGATGCAGCATTCGAGCTAGGCATTTTGCGGCAGCCGTTGCTGAAAAAGATCGTTTTGGCGCTCGAAGCATTCATGATGCGGCGGTTCGACCGTGTTACAAGTATCTCGCCGAAGATGGTGGAGCGAGCTTCGCAAAAAGGTGTGGAAAAGGATAGGTTAGGGCTTTTTCCCAACTGGGTTGACTGCGATGTAATGCAACCGTTGCCCAACCGCACACAACTTCGGGAACAATTTGGGTTGCCGGCGGAAAAAGTCATCGCTCTTTACGCAGGCAACATTGGCGCGAAACAGGGTTTAGAAATCGTCATCGAAACCGCTCGACGTGCAGCAAAGCGAGAGGATTTGCACTTCGTCATCTGTGGTCATGGGGCGGCGTTCCCCGCGATTGAGCTCGCGGCACGTGGGCTTTCCAACTTGCAAATGCTGCCGGTACAGCCATCAGAGGTTTTTAATGAGCTGATGAATTCGGCCGACATCCATCTCTTGCCTCAACGTGCCGATGCAGCGGACTTGGTCATGCCGTCGAAGCTTACTGGCATGCTGGCAACTGGTATACCCGTAGTTGCTTGCGCCGGTTCCGGAACGCAGATTGAGCAGGTTGTTGCAGGGCACGGCCTAGTCGTGGAACCTGGGGATGTGGAAGGTTTTTACAACGCGATACTCGCGCTGGCAGATGACGAGCAATTTCGCAAAGCAGCCGGAGACGCAGCACGGGTATATGCAATCAAACATTTAGGTAAGCGGGCAATCCTTGACGATCTTGCGTGCGAACTCAGTAAGCTTGCTAGGCCGATCGAGGCGGCAAAACCTCGACGACTGAGCGATTTGCTAAAGTCTTACCGGTTTCATATTGCAGCTAGCTGGTTAGTTTTAACTTTAGCCGTAGCGGCTTTTGCAATTTTGAAACCGCAGCCAAACGCTACGGAATTGCCTTTTTTACCATCATTCTTATCAAAGTGGCTTGACGACAACTATGACGTCAGGACCTTCTTCCTCTCGCTTGGGATAGCCGTTGTGCCAGCGATTGTCATGGCTAATGACCGGGATGCTGGGTTGAGACGGACCATGCTGCTAACGCTCGCAGTGTTGCTGGTTTCACTTGAACTGGCGCAGTTCTGGCTGCCGGATAGACGCATAAGCGTTTCGGACCTTGTGTATTCAGCGTTGGGCTGCATGACTGCAGAAATTCTTGCCAGTTGCTGGAGCTGGGTGAAGCTGAAGATCACTCCGGCTCTATCTGACGCGACGGGCTGATAACACAGCAACTCGCGAAACCGCTCTTTCTACACAGCTAGTGTAGACGGTTGCCGTGCCCAGTAGTGCGAGCATCTTATCTTTCTTGCGCCGTTAGCCTGCGACTTGCTGGACTGAAAGCGGAACTTCAGGCTGCGCAGTTTTGGCTTGCAAGAACTCTTACATTCCGCCCCGTTGTCCGTCGTTGCTACAATTCTTCCTCGATGGCCGCATCAAGGATCTGGGTGAGGTTTGAATTGATACCTCCTTCAAGCATGTGTTGGTTGCAGAACGCGTCGATTTGCTCAGCAGTGAAGGTTGATCGTTTAGAGAGTTTGAATCTGCGGGTGGCGCTTTCTTTGGGGAAAAGGCCGGTGGAGTCATAGTCGAGAACGGCGATGCTGCCGAGGATGCTGCATTGGGCGGGGCGTTGAGGCTGTAAGTACGGATTCATGTAATGCAGCGTCTGGCGATCGTCGGTGGTGACAAACAGATGGTGATCGAGCCGGTCTGGGGATTTACCCTCGCGGCCGCGAATGAAGGCGAACTCGTACTGCTCGCGCGTGCGACTGCCCGTGCTTGAGGTGAGCACGTTGTTTTTGAAAACCAAGACCAACGTGCGAAGCTTCTCGGCTTTGAGAATCCGTGTTTCCTCTACAAAAAGGCCGATGCCGTGGAAGTCGCGGATGCTAGCTGCCACAATGGGCTCAAACGGATGGGACACTCGCGAGCCTCGGAACTGTGCGGTGGCGGCCAGTGGACGGTGGTGGAAATATAGCTTCCTGTCCAGCATATCTTTGCGTACTCGAGCTTGGATTAGCACGCAGTTTGTATCCAGATAGTCGGCGATGCGTCCGCCGCTGATTTTTGGAAGTGTGGCGCGATCTTCGGCTGAAAAATCCAAGCCAACGGAAAGGACACTTTGGCGTGTGGATGGGATTCCTGGCCCCTTGCTAGCTCGACGATCGCGTTCGGTTAAAAACGGTGTAAAGCTGCGCATCTCGAGCGGTTGATCAGCCGGCAGCTGCTCGCATGCATCGGCTACTGAGCGGTCGAAAGCGGTTTTGACTTGCTGCTCTGTGATAGGCAGCACCGTTATGGTTTTCAAATCGGCAAAGTCATCGGCGCCGAAAACGGTATTTGCGAAGCACGCAATCGCAATTGCGCACGAGCCACTGATGAAATGCCCAAGGTTCATTTAGCCGTCTCCATCGCCCCTCTGCCCTGATGCCGATACGCTTGCGCCCGAATCACACAATACGATTTCGTCGTATCGCACATTTTAACGCAGCTTTGGTCGAGTCATAGATAAAAATATCTGATTTCGACGCGTGGGGTAGCCAGGATGACGCCAGTGGAAATAGTGAGTCCCCCGGCAATGGCAAGATTCGATGATGCCAGGAATGCTTGCTTCCAGTTCCAGTCCCGGCAATTATGAAAGCAGCTCTTTCGCAACTTAGAAAGAACTGCCTGAAATCTGAAATTAGGTATGGTCGGAGATCACACGAGCAAGGCTCTAGGACCACTAGTCTAGAACAAACTCGAGGCCAAACAGATTCAAGGCGGAGTTCGCTACAACTTCGCCTGGTTTGTAGTACATCATGATGTAGTCCCCGGGCAGCACCTTGATCCGCTCACGCGGATTCTTCATCGCCTTCGACAAATCAACGCGTATGGGCAACTGCTCACCATCTGGAAGCTTTCGAAGGATCAGGGCTCTTGAAGGGGGGATAATTGGGCCGATCGAGCGAACCGCATTAATGGTGGACGACGCTCCTCCTAGCCCACCGACTGAGCCTTGAGCAAGTGCAATCGCTTCGATAATATCAAGGTCCTCATCACGAGGCATTGGGATCTTTCCGCCGGGTAGCAGGCCGCCGGTGTAAAAATACTCTTCACGGCGAGGCTCGATGTAAACCACGTCGCCGTCCTGCAGCATGACGTCTTCCGGAGTAAACGGAATCGGTTGGTCGGGGCACAGTTTCAACGGTAAACGAATCGCTTCCAGATGTGCTGGAATATTTTTTACGACTTGTTGAGCAGTTTGACCTTCAGCGATTCGCTCCTGGATTTGAACCAATGTGTTCTGCTCGAGGGTACTCTTTCGCAAAATCCAGACTTCATTGTGAGCGTCGGTACCGGGCAAACCACCGCTGACTGCCAACGCATGCAGCACGTCGCTTTCGAAGATCGGAAGATCGACGACCTGAGCACTCCCGCGACGTTGAAGCTCTGCCATTCCTTTCTGGAGCGGGGTGAACCCTTGAGTTTGAATATCTTCGCGGAGAACCAATATCCGGTTCACGCGGCTACGAAGGAGGGTAACATTAACCTGGTCATTTCCCTCCTTAACAATTTCGCTCTTTCGGTACGCACCGCGAATCTTTTCAGCGAGTTCGCCCAGGGTAAGTCCGCGGACCTGGATCGGATCCACCAGCGGTAAGAAAATTTGCCCACTTGCTTGTACGGCGATCGGCAAACCCGTTCCGGGACCGACATTCAAGCCGCTAGGCGGATAATAAATGTTCGTTAGTGCAGTCTGTCCACTTTGGATGACAGGTGGCAGTTGCTTCGAATCGGGCGGAACGATGCCCTGGATACTGATAGCTAGAACGTCGCCGGCGTCGATGATGTGCTCGGCGGGACGGTCGTTGCCGAGAATGGCGAAGTTGATCGGTTGCAAACTGCTCTTATCGGGAGCGGCAAACTGATTTGGCAGACGACTTGCTGGAAGTGCGTGCTGAGTGAATGTGATACATCCAGAAGAGTTCGCCAAGACCGCAGCCATGGCTGCGACGCATAGTTTCCGTAGCATAATACACCTTCCTTGGTGTGTGATTTCCGTTTAAGGCAATTCCGAGCGGCTCCGATCCGCTCCAAACGTACATCGTCTGAGGTCCGTCAAATTGCGGAGGCAATTTCAATCTGCAATGCCAATCGTTTCAAGCAGATGGGTTCCGCTAACTGTTGATGTAAACGCTACCCCGACAACTGCAGTAAGCGTCAAAGTCGCCGCAAAACGCACAGCCCGTACTGCCTGCAAAAGTTCTCATGTTACTGCGGTGACCTTTGGTTTTTCGCGATGCGTACTGCGACACCTACAAGTGAACCGCCGCTCACGCACCGTTTTCTTCACGCGTTTCTTCACGCGCCGCCTCGCACCGGCGACGGTCCTTACTGCTCGGACGCTACCCAACGCTCATTTACCCTACATGTGGATTTTTTAATCTCGCAGCAGGACGTCTTTAGATCAACTACATCGGGACAAAATGAGGGATTGTGACTCGTCCATTCCCCATCGAACTCAACAATGGCCAAGTAAGCAACGTTGTGGTTTCGCGCACTCGCCATTAGAATTGTAAGGGTCTTGTTAAGTTATTTCTTTATTACCAGAGGATCCGTAATGTTTAAAACGAAGCTCAGAGGAGCTTTCACGCTAGTTGAATTGCTAGTTGTGATCGCCATCATTGGAATCTTGGTCGGACTTTTGCTGCCGGCGGTTCAGTCGGCTCGAGCTGCAGCCCGGCGGATGCAGTGCGCTAACAATGTTAAGCAGATCGTTTTGGCTTGTCATAATCACGAAAGCGCAATGAAGACATTGCCCCCTTGGGCGATTGTCAAAGGGTCCACGACGGTTTCGACTGCGCGACCGACTGTGTTTGCGTCAGGCCATTTTCTGCTGTTGCCGTACATCGAGCAGAACAACATTTTTCAGAAAGCAAACGGTATCTCATTTGAGGTGCGAACGGACAAGATCCCCGCATATGCATGTCCAGATGATATTACGCTGTCCGGAGCCGGTTTCACGGGATTGGCAATTTCCAACTTTGCGGCGCGAACGAGTGTTGGCGGCGTCCCCTATGGCGGAACAACTTACGCACTGAACGCAGCGCTCTGCACGGCAGCGCTCACCAACGGTCATCCGATGACCGCTAGCGGCCGATTCTCTTCCGTCACCGACGGCTTGAGCAACTCAGTGTTAACTGTGGAACGACAGGCGTTCTGTTACGGAGCGAATTTCCCACGTGTGGGAACGCCGAACTTAAGTACTGGCTCGTTCACGTTCAGCATCTAGGCTCGCGGTGGTCGTCATACAGCCCATAGCCCCTGGGTCGACGGCGCACCGGCTGCCGCAAACTTGACCGCTGTGAATGCCGGAGGTCGACCTGACGGTTACACATGGTGGGACTGCCCACTGCTCGATGCGCCACTGCGCGACCCGGCAAACCTCACCGCAGGGCCAGGCCCGCGCAGCGACCCCACTTTCCGAGCTGTCTTCAACGGGGTCGCCAACCCGGGGGGCATCCAAGATGGTCCGAACGAATCGCGTTGTGATTGGCGTCGTCCGCAAGCGATGCACACTGGGGTCATGACAACGGGAGTGGGTGACGGTAGCGTACGAGCTCTCAGCTCTAGCATCGATATCGTTACTTTCCAACGCGTCTGCCAGCCAAATGACGGCCAAGTGCTCGGGTCGGGTTGGACGGAATAAGCGTTTGGTAATCGTCCACGAGTGAATTTCCTGGGCACGCTCGATTTCGTAGTCGAGTGTGCCCTATTCATTTTCCAACCTGCTCGATTCGTATCAGTTATTCAAATTTCACACTACCAATTAATCTCCGAGGTTTCGCCGTGCAATTCGCCAATTTCTCAGTTTCCCCATTGCCTGCTGCGTTCTATTTCTCCACTAGAATCCTAGCGGTCGCTACGGTCAGCTTGATACTGGTCGGCTGTACTTTAAAGCCCAAACTATCGCAAATCTCAGGTAAAGTTACATTCAAAGACCAGCCGGTTCCAGCCGGTTACGTTTCGTTCACACCGAACTTGGAAGCGGGCACTGAGGGGCAGATTCGAGTGTTTATGATCAAGGATGGTGTATACAATTCGGCGACAGAGGCCGAGCCCGGTATCGCGCCTGGGACTTACAACATTGATATCGCAGGATTTGATGGCAAGCAGATTCCGATGTACTTTCAGGGGAAGCAGATTTTCAATCCAGTGAAGGATACTCACGTAGTTCCTGAAGGGGTTTCGACGAAGGACTTCATTGTCCCGCCTGAAGCCGGCCAAAATATCCGTTACGATCAGACGGCGGATTTCTAAGCGTCCTGCGTAGGTCTTCAGTTCTTGTGTGCAGCGGTCCGTCAGTGCGTTCAAGGCAAGTCGCGAGCGCGAGGATTTGTTAAGTCGAACCTCAACAAGTTGCTGACTTTTGGGCGCTCCCACGCGGGGTGAACAGTAGCTTCGTCGGGCCGATCGGCTGGCTCACCCCGTTCCGTTTTTGAGCTACTTCGGTTACCGTACGAAACAGCTCAGTATGGGCAACGATTTGTGACGAAAACCTTCGCGACGTGGATGCTATGGAAGCTGGAATTGTTGGCCTACCGAATGTGGGCAAAAGCACTCTTTTTAATGCGCTGACTTGCACTCAAACGGCCGCAGCGGCGAATTATCCGTTCTGTACCATCGAACCGAACGAAGGGATCGTCAGCGTCCCGGACGATCGGCTGTCACGTATCTCAGCGATCATCGTCCCGAAAAAAATCGTTCCGGCTTACCTGAAATTGGTCGATATCGCTGGCATCGTCAAAGGGGCCAGCGAAGGTCAAGGGCTCGGGAACAAGTTTCTTAGCCACATTCGCGAAGTGGATGCGATTCTGCAAGTTGTTCGCTGCTTCGACGACCCGGATGTGATTCACGTCGCGGGCAAAGTCGATCCCGTCTCGGACATGGAGACGATTGAAACTGAATTGATGCTGGCCGACATCCAGGGGCTCGAGAACGCGCTACCCAAAGCCGAGCGGAGCGCGAAGAGTGGCGATAAGGAAGCGAAGCTGCGAGTCGCCGCTATTGGTCGTTGCATGGAGCACCTCGCGAAAGACCTTCCACTGCGCAAGTTAGAATTGCCCGAAGTGGAAGCGAAAGCGATTTCGAGCTACGGCTTGATGACTGCCAAACCGATTTTGTACATCGCCAACGTCGATGAAAATGATCTGCATGGCGAAGGAAAATTGGCCATGGAAGTTCGCAAGTATGCCGAATCCATTGGCGCCTCGGTAGTGCCGGTCTGTGCAAAATTGGAATCCGAATTGGCTGAGCTGGAAGAACCCGATCGAAGCGAAATGCTCGCCTCAGTCGGTTTGGCTCAACCGGCACTTTCCGTGGTCGCGCGGGAAGCGTACAAGACGCTGGGTTTGCAGAGCTATTTCACAGCGGGCGAAAAAGAAGTTCGCGCGTGGCCTGTTCCCATCGGAGCGACCGCACCCCAAGCCGCTGGCGTGATCCATACCGACTTCGAACGCGGTTTCATTCGCTGCGAAGTCTATTCGCTCGAAGATCTTGAAGCACTGCGCAGTGAAAAAGAGATCCGCCAAGCCGGCAAACTGCGCACGGAAGGGAAAACTTACATCATGCGCGACGGCGACATCTGCCACTTCCTCTTCAACGTCTAGCCCCCGCATTTCCGTAGGCCTGAACAACACTCGTAGGCCGGACACTCGTAGGCCGCACACTCGTAGGCCGGAACAAGCCCCAGCGCCGTTCCGGCACTCCGCCCTACCCGCCCCGACGCAGATCTAAAAACGCCAGCTGCCGGTAGAGCATCTCAACTTTTGCAGGACGGTAACCAGCCTCAATCGCGGCGCGGAGCGGATTGCCAAAGATGGCTTCGACCTCCATCGGTCGACCGGCACGATAGTCGAGCAACATGCTGCTGTCGTAGGGAACCATCTTGCGAGTGTCCTCGAGCATCTTGGTCGCATGGCTGGCTTCGATCGTCGATCCACAAGCTGCGGCGGCTTCGCGAACTTCCAACATCAGCTCTTCCGCCAGCAAGCTCGCATGCGGGTCGTTCATGATCTGCCGCGTATCCGCATCCAGGACCACCGACAATCCGTTGTAAGGAATGTTCCACATCAACTTCCGCCATCGCACCGCTTGTAAGTCCTTCGCCGGCTGGATATCGATTTTCGCTCGACCAAAATCAGCCGCTACTTGAAGCATGCGAGGACTGATCGACCCGCGAAGCGAATCCGAGTACTCGCCAAACGCGATGCGACCATAATCCAGATGATGAATGTGACCAGGGCCAATCTTGTTACTGCAAAGAAAACAACAGCCTCCCAAAACACGCTCGGCACCGACTACATCCGCCGCCGAACGCTCGACATCCCAGCCGTTTTGCAGAACGAACACAAGCGTATCTGGCCGGCAAATGACTCGTAGGACCGCCTCCAAGTGCTTATTCTGGGTCGCTTTCCAGCACACCAACACCACATCCACCTGCGGCATCTGCTCCGCTTGCGCGTAGGCATTCACCGACCGCAAGTGGAAATTACCTAGCGGCGTGTCGACTCGTAAACCATGCTCGCGCACAAACTCGTAGTCGCTGCGCAGCAAGAAATGCACTTCGCAACCGGCGTTGGCTAGCAAGCCGCCATACAGTCCTCCGAGCGCTCCGGCGCCGAGCACTGCATAACGCGATTGACTCGGATTCGAACTCTTCTGCTCCGCTTCCGTTGCAACTTCCATCGCTGGCTCCTTACCGAAACACTTATTGCGTAGCGAAAACCGAAGCTGATGGGAGCTTGCGGCAGGTCGACACGTTAAAGGTTCGCTATTTTAACCTCGTCAACTTCATTGGCGATCCGACTTCGCTCGGTTTGCAGTCGAAAGCCGGCTGACAATTGATATGATTGAACGAGCTGGTCCTTCTTCGCCAGCATCATCTCGCCGCCAGTCCTCAAGGGCACTCACTATGCGCTCACAGTCCGTTCTGTTTAGTTTGTTGTTGGCGATCCTCGGCACTTCGACGAACCCATGTGCCCATGCGCAAAGCGCCGTGAACGCAAGCGGCTTGACGCAATCGAACGCGCGTCCGAACATCCTCTGGATCACTTCCGAAGACAATGGTCCGCAGTTGGGATGTTACGGCGACGAGTTCGCGAACACTCCAAACATCGATCAATTGGCCGCGAAAGGAATGATCTACACGAATTGCTGGTCGAACGCCCCCGTTTGCGCGCCGGCGCGAACCACGATTGTGACAGGTGTGTACCCGACCAGTTTGTCGGCTCAGCACATGCGTAGCCAAGTTGACTTGCCACCTGGTCTGAAGTTGTATCCGCAGATCTTCCGCGAACTGGGCTACTACTGCTCGAACAATGTCAAGGAAGATTACAACTTGTCGACAGGGAAAGACGTCTGGGATGATTCGAGCAACAAGGCTCACTGGCGCAAACGCAAAGCGGGTCAGCCGTTCTTTTCGGTTTTCAACTTCACGACGACTCACGAAAGCCAAATTCGCAAACGTCCGCATAAGGCCTCTCACGATCCTGACAAAGTTCCGGTACCGCCCTATCATCCGGACACCCCCGAAGTTCGCCGGGATTGGGCTCAGTACTATGACAAAATCACCGAGATGGATTTGCAGGTTGGTCAGGTGCTT
>JANPLP010000092.1:0-8931 GCA_031426595.1 Planctomycetia bacterium
ATCCAAGAGTCGAGCGACTTCGAGATTGGATTTATGGGAGCGAGGATTTTCTCAAACGAGTCTTATCGCTAGCCGAAGGCAGTGATCCAGTGTCGCACCGACGCCGAGTCCGGCGTCTAAGTCCTATTTCCGTGGATGACACTTCAGCGACTGATGACGCTTGTACCGAAGAACGAAAAAACCCTGCAAAACACAAGGGAATTGCAGGGTTTGTTGGAGTCGGGCTGGCGGGATTTGAACCCACGACCTCTACCACCCCAAGGTAGCACGCTAGCCAGGCTGCGCTACAGCCCGATGGATCAAATTGTAACCGAGTTTCTTGTAACCACAACGCCCGCTGGGAACGGGCGCGCAGTGGGAAATGTTCTAGACGGTTCGGCGGAGCGCCTGAGCGGCGTTGCGGGTGAGCTGGTTGTCGGGGTCGCGAGTGCCGCGGAGCTTATAGACACTGGCAGCCAAGCAAAGGTTGCGCCACTGAGGACTGACGTGATAGTAGTCCTCCAGCACGGCGGCGCTGAACTTGTAGTCGTGCGAGTCGTTTCCTTTCTGGAAAATCAACAGGCGAGCGGCGTCCATCAAAGAGGTTACGTCACCGCCGCTCTGTAAATAGGCTAGCGTCTGCGCACAAGCCTCTGGCGTGTCCTTCCCGACGGAATCAAAGATCGCAGTAATCGCTTCAGGTGAGTTCACGGTTGCTCGGCTGGTCGACTCGGTTGCTTCAAGTTGATCGATCTGCTGATCGCCAACTTTCCCGCGCTGGATCATTTCAGATCGGAAGAGTGGTAAGAAGGCGGCATTTTGCAACAGGATCAATTTGCGAGTTTCCTCCTCGCCACAGGTATCGAACGCAAACCGCATCGCGTTGGTTGTGGTCAAAGTATGCAGTGACACGATACCAGGTTGACGCATGAGCATCTCGCTGGCAGCGGCAAACATGCCATCCCAAATCGACTGAGGAGAAACGCCGCGGTTGAGCTGCTGAACTACTAGTGAACTTGTTTCTTGATAAGTTCCAGAACGCAGTGCGCCGAGCATCTCGGTGGTGGCAGCGTTATCGAGTTTTCCGTCTAGCCAGCCGTCGCGGATCTCTGTCGCGCGGCTTGCGTTTTCGCGGCCGGGCCGATCGGCAAGTTCATCGCGGACAGCTGGACTGCCGGAACCGTCGTAGTTGAGCAGCGCATAAGCCAAGCTTCGCAAGATCGGTTCTGAATGTCGCCAACCGATTGTTTGCAGAGTTCGCCATGCGTTGGCCACGAAGATCGCTTTGTGACCGATCGAACGAAAGTCGCGAACGCCATAGCGAATGAACTGGTCAAACACTCTGGTTGCGCCTGTGGTCCGCGCCATGGCTGCCGCGGCACCATCGGCGGCCTGCTCGTCCCAAGCATCCATTGCTGCGACGAACTGCGATTCCGCTTTCGCTGCCGTTGGAACGCGGCTCTCATCGACTGGCTGCATCGTCCAGTTGTTCTCTCGTTCATCTTGAGCTTGCGAGGACTTGAAATTGTCGATGGCCCACAAAATCGGCAACCAGCGATGCTCGTCCGGCGAGGCGATACTGGCCAAGTGAGCTGAGTTTACCACCAGTACGCTATGAAACTTAAAGCCCACGCTGGGCCGCGGCTGGACGTTCCGAATACCCGCTAGTTGCAAAGCGGCCAAGAGTTCTTGGTAATTCAGTCCATCATGAATGCGGCGGATGCAAACATCCAAGATGTCGCCGCGCGGCGTTGTCTCTAATAGTCGAACTAACGGCTCAATATCGGCTGCGAATTGAACGCCTAGATTTTTCGCTTGAGCTTCCTGCGCGGTGACGCGTGGGAGCGAGGCCCACGGCCAGCCAGCGGCAATCGATCCGAGCGCAGTGGCTTGAGCGGTCGCTTGAATGAATCGTCTGCGCGGTAATTGAGTCGACATGGCAACGAACTCCAATATGAGCGGAGGAGGGAGATTTGTCCTCCATTGTATCGACTCGACGGGTTCGCGACACCGATTTTCAAACGCTCGCGACTGTCTCGCAACTCGCGAAGAAGCGCGCGGCGCATGATTCCCGCTTGGCGGATACGAACGACGGTCAAGTGATCTACCCCAAGTAAGACGCACTCGCCCGGTGCTTGCGCCTCCTGCAGCTTAATTTAATGGCTTTCTAGCTCGCGCTTCGAACGCATTTACATGATCAAGCATCGTACCGACTTTGAAATAGCTCGCCAGCGATGCGAGGCACTCGCGGGCGATAGCCACCTTAGTCTCAGTCTTCAATGACATACCAGGGAAGTACGCCAAAGTGGGTTCTGCGTCCCCTCCGAGAAAGTCGAGCGGATGGAGCAAAATGGATGGCTCAACGCGATTCAACCAGCAAAACATTAGGGCTGACTTGAAGTAACGGTGGGCAAGCGACTGAGAGAACGTGGCTAGATACATAACGTAGCTAAAATGAATCGGCACCTTAATCCAAGGCATCGTAGTCACTGGGATTTCGATCAACTGAGAACCGAAGGATGTCCAGCGATAGGGACGCAGTGACATGAAACCCGCTTTGGCCGACCCGAATAGAGCTTTGCGTTGCGTACGGTCGGCTTTCGTTAGTCTGCTGTGCAACATGTAATAGGCTCGCGCGATCGGACCCAGGAAAGTCGGGAAAGTTGAAGCGTCGTAACGATAGCCACGTTCACTTAGCACCTCCAGAACCTTTTGCGAGTAGCTGAAGCCTGGACCTCGAAAGCCGATGGTTTGCGCGCCGGTCACCTCTCGAATTGCGGATTCACTGCGTTCAAACTCTTCGACCAATTGCTCCCGAGAATACTCATGCAACCAAGGTTCATGATGAAAGGAGTGATTCGCTATCTCATGTCCGGCTGCAGCGATCGCACCCAGCGGCTCGCGGTTAATAGGCAGTGCAGCGTCTTGACCGACGATAAAGAAAGTGATCTTAGCATCAAGCGACTGAAGCACATTAAGAATCGTCGGTACTACCTGCGGCAGATAGCTAGGGAAAGCCTCCCAGCCCACGTCGCCGTGCGTTTTCATGTAAGACCATTTATTGTCTAGGTCTAGTGAGATGCTAGAAATCATACGGGCGGCTTTGGTGAGGGGCACACCAATTCAAAAGGGTTCTTCAGGCAGTGGCTGGGATGCAGTTTTCGCGGTTAACAGTCCGTTGAAAAACGGAAGCGGTACGGCGCGAGCCGTCCGGTAAGGCTCGCTTTATCAGGAGATACCGGGCAGCTTGCGCTGCACCGCTACAACTTTGATCGTTTTTCAACGGGCGGTTAACGCTAGCTCGTCTCTGCCACGAGTTGGCGATTCCTCGCATCGACCTAGCAAGCCGCCGACGACGTCCCAATGCAATGTCGGTCCTACGGGAGTCCATAATAGTTGATCGGTGCGACAGCTCCTTTGTTCTATTACCATGCCAACAGCGAAGTCTGGTGAAGCCGACAATGGTATGTTGGTTTCTGCTGTCTTTAACGATTATTCCGCCCTTGCACGAAGTCGAGGCGAACAGCGCGTTGCTGGGCATAAGCGTAGAAGCTTGTTTCAAAAGTGTGCGAGGCGAAAGATTCACAGGGCCAATTCGAAAACCTTAGGCGGAGTGTGAAAATGCTTGCTACACAAGTTGCAGCCGAGATCAATCAGCGCTGGGAAGAATTCGAGAACCTTTCGGAGTTCGATCGCCTGCGCAAACTCGAGTCGCTCGTCGAACGGCATCTGTTGGCCACGGGGCCGAGCTGTTCTGAGACTTACTTTCAAACGTCCAGCGACTTTCCTGACTTTGCAGCCCGAGAGTCCAATGCGAAGCTGGAACAGTCCACTGCGAAGCTTGAACGGCGCTGATGGACGGGACGCAATGGCATGAGGGCAAGCTGTCATGCTCCCAGGCTCCTAATAAGCTTCTCGCCTGTTCACGTTGGCTGACATAACCATCGAGCTCGATTGCGTAATTAGGCCGATGGTTTTTCGACTTTTCCGATGAACAGTATCAGCCCACTTGCGCGATCACGGATTGCGAATAAGAAAGGATGATCTGCCTTAAAACGTGGTATGAACGGTTGATCCATGAGTGCTGCGCGCGGCGCAAAAGTTACGACGGTGGCGGCTGCGGCTTCCGTACCTTGCTCGTTCACTTCGACAAAGGCTTTGTGAAGTACGCCCGTGATGTATAGCTGATGGTTTGGATCTCGCTTCTCCGTTAAGCCACTAAAGTCAGCCTCGTGTTCGCTGAATGCACGACGCATACCGAGCTTTTCCAGGGGTTCGACAAGTCCGTAATTCGCATCTAGTTTAAACTTAGGCAGGGTTAAGTGAAATTCTCGTGGCTTAAGTTGGGCAACACATGTGTCAATCTGTGTCACACTCAGTGTGCTTAACAGAGTGTCCAGTCCGTCGGGACGAATTGGTAAAAATACCATCATCGAAACGGTCTCGCCGCTGTAGGGCAATTCAACCACTTGGTATCCACCCTCCGTTGGGTAGCCATTGTTTTCACCTAACTTGCGATCGACCACATTCGGCGTTGCAAACGGAGATCCGTCAGCATTGAAGGCGGCATAGCGACCCACTTTGAAATTGTTCGCATTCATCAGTGGAGCACTGATTTTTTTCGAGTCGCTCGTGACAAAGGGGGCAGTCTGGGTGAATTCTGCGTTGAAAGGTGCTGCCCAAGTTCCTTTGAAATAGATTGCATTGGCGATCACTAAACGAGTCAGCGGATTGATGACTCCGGGTGGCACAATGTCGCGGATTTTAGCGTGTGTTTGCTCCGACACCCATTGGTTGATGCGCAGTCGTTCCTCGTCGGATTGGTGGCGGAAATTTGCAGCGGCTACTTCGGCGGGGCGATAGAACTCGCGAACGATAGATTGGTAATGCGGTGAAATTGTGAAGGAATTGTCGATCCAAAGAGAATTCGCATTGCTCAGTTCGTATTGATCAACCTGTGCAGCCAAGGCGTTGATCTGGTTGGCAAGTTTTACAGCCTCAGCCGACTTAGCATCTGCCTGCTGAAACTTTTTTGCTTGTCTTAGCGAATGCGCTTCCTCGTTTGCTTGTGTTAACCGGGAACGCAGATCGCTCACTTGCTTGCGAAGTATGTTGGCTTTTTCTGAGTTGTCAGGTTGCATCCGATCGCTGATGGATTGGAATTCGCGGCGCAGCCGAGTCATGTCCCATGGAATGATACCAGCTTGCCGCATCGCTTCTGGAAACTGCAATGTTCTTCCCATTTCGGTTGCCGTTTCACCGCGAGCTCCTTCTGTTGCCATGGTGAGAGCCGACTGTAGGGAGAATGGCGACAGGAAGTGATTCGCACCTTTATCGCGCGCATCAAGTTCGCGAAGCAGCGTCAATGCAAATGCATTGTTCGCCTTGACAAGTTGTGCAGTATCATTCGGCGGCCGTGTGGCCCCGCTAGACTGCGTGTAGCCAGTGGCTAGAAACAACCCACCTAACACAACCGCTTGGAATTGCCGTCTATTGAATTCAGGTTGATTGCCTAAGTGCTGTTTGCACGGATCGAGTAGAGCGCGCATAGTGTCCCCCAATTAAGCTGGAGCAGCCCGTTGTTGTAGTCCGGATTTCGTAGCCTACTATCAGCCGGTGCGTGGCGCGATAGGACGCTTAGGCGGGCCGGCTGATTGAATCAGCAAACGGAAATTAAGTTGCTGGAGTGTCAGGCTTGCACTGAGATCGACGCGCGGATTTGTTTCTCAGTTCCGACAAATTTGCGCATCATTGAACGAATACTAAAGCAGGTGAATGTCTGCGTCTAATGCAGCGGCGAGCGGATCGAATCCAGCAGCGGACAGTCCCAGATGCAGATGGCGTCGCCAACCCTCCGCCAATTCGAAGCGACCCGAGAATGAGCCCACTTCGCGGTTCAGATCCAACATCGTGTCCACGTAGGAACCCATCCTTTGAGTATCATCCAGCCACTGGCCTTGGCTTGCATGAGCTCGCAGCAGTTGCTGTTTGCGTTCCGAAAACTTAGTTACATCAACACAGTGCGAGGGCTTAACAATCTCACCCATCGGAGTGCGATTGCCGTGAGGCTGTGCATGATAGACCGCGACATCGTGTTGATAGGCTGTTGCGTGCGGTTGCGGTCGATAACTGGGCATCCCACGCACAAACGCGGCCGTCACCGCTAATCTGGCTGCGAACTGATGGTCTTCCATGTAGTCGACCAATGAGTGCGTCAAGACAATTTGTGGTTGGGCCTGCCTGACAACGGAAGCTGTTTTTTGTAGCAGATCGGTCGTGTAGCCGATCTCGAGGTCATTGCAGATCGGGGGATAGAATTTTGCTGGGAGAAGTGCCGCCGCTGTTTGCGCTTCGATCAAACGCGTGGCCGCGCAAGTCGCTTGATCCATGGTCATCGAGCCGCAGCAACCATTGGCGATATTGAAGTAATGGACCTCCCATCCCCGCGCGGCCAACTGTAGCAATGTGCCCGCCATCACAAACTCGATATCGTCTGGATGAGCTGCGATCGCTAACACGCTTTTATTTGTCATGCCATTTACTCGGGGTGCTTCAGACGGAGACGCTAGGCAGGTGTAATCGTCACGACAACTGCTTTGAAAGCTGGCGTTTTGGAAAGCGGATCGAGCGTTCGAGGCACCAGCACATTGGCTTCAGGATAGTACATGATGGCATTCCCAGGTTTGATCGCATCGTATTGCCTGGCTAAGTAGCCGGAAAGCTGGCCCACTTCGCTGCGCACCAAAACCGGCTGATCAGGCGTTAAGCCCAAGCGGACCAAATCGTCAGGATGCATCAAGACCAAATCACGTCGTTCTTGACCGCGATACAAATCCTCTTCTTCGTAGACCACCGTGTTAAACTGCCCCTCGCTTCGAACGGTCATCAATCGCATTTGATTGACGCCGGTTCCACTCAATGAAGGCAAATCATACCGATGTAAGACCGCCCGACCATCGCTGGTCGGAAACGTTGGCTCGTGAAATGTGCGTCCTTCGATCTGAAATTCCTGTTTGGTCTTGTCGATATCATGTATCGGGTCGTAACCTGGAACCACTTTGCTGATCCAGTGACGAATGGTATTGGTCTGCTCCATATCGGCCCATTTGATCGATTCCGAGTCTCCCACCAAACGCTTGCCGACTTCTGCGATCACTTGAATCTCACTGCGCGGACCTGGTAGCCGCGCCGCACCGCCATCACTCAATCTGACAAAGTTAAACATCGATTCCTGAGTTGTCGGTTGTGGTTCTTCATCGCGTGCGAGAACCGGCAGGATGATAGTCTCATCAGCGAGCGAGTGGGGATGCCCTGTATTGAGTGTCGTATTGAGCGTGACGAGCATCTGCAATTTGCCTAACGCCTCTCGAGCGTAGGTCGAGTCCGGATTGGAACCGAAAAGATTTCCGCCGAGACAAAATCCGGCTTTTAACTGACCTTGCTGGGCTGCATCCATGCATGCCATGGTGTCCATGCCGCTGGTCGTTGGTAATTTAACTCCGAAGTTTGACTGCAGGCGATTAAAGATCTCATCTTTCAGCTTTGGCGTAACGCCTACTGAACCGATCCCTTGAACGTTCGAGTGCCCGCGAATCGGCATCATGCCCGCTCCTGCACGCCCAACCATCCCGCGCAGCAAGGCTAAGTTTACAATCGCTTCCACGTTCTGCACTCCGTGAACGTGGTGTGTAATTCCCATAGTCCAAGCGAAGATGGTCGCTTTTGACTTGGCATACAACTCGGCAATCTCGCGAATCTCTTTTTCCGCCACGCCGCTCTTAGTGGTGATCTCATTCCAAGAAAGATTCTTGAGCCACTGCAAGTAAGCTTCCGAATCGCGGCAGTGTTTTTCCAAGAACAGATTGTCGACCGCCCCCAACTCGACCACCGCTTTCGCTAGTCCGCTCAGCAGGGCAAGGTCGCCGCCGATGTCAGGTTGCACGATGTGCGTTGCGATCCTGGCGTCAAACAGCATACTCCGCCAATCGCTCGGTATTCGAAACTTCACCAACCCCAGTTCCCGAACTGGATTGATCACTACCACCTTGCCACCGCGACGTCGAAGATGATTGAGCGAGGTCATCAGGCGCGGATGATTACTGGCAGGGTTACCGCCAATGATCATCGCTAAATCGCTGCGTTCCAAGTCATCGAGGGTTACCGTGGCGGTACCGGTTCCCAGTGAACGATTGAGTCCGACACCGCTGGCTTGATGGCAATAGTAACTGCAGTTGTTGACATTGTTCGTGCCGTACAACCTCGCCATCAATTGGAGCAGAAAGCCAGCCTCATTGCTGCTGCGACCGCTGAAGTACCAAAACGTTTCGTCTGGCTGCATCGGTTTCAGGCGACGCTCGATACGCTCAAAGGCATCCGTCCAAGTGATGGGGCGGAAGTGCGTTGCGCCACGTTCATAGAGCACCGGCTGAATCAGTCGGCCCGACGTTTCCAGTTGTCGCGGCGACCAACGTTGCAACTCCGCCACACTATTTCGCATCCAGAAATCGGCGGTAACCGCGGATTGCATGTCAGATGCCATCGCTTGGATCGACTTCTTGCAGACTTCCGGGAACGATCCTCTTTCGTTGACCATTCCCCCTGCCTGCCCACCCATCCCGAGCGCGCAAGTTTTGCAAGCATTCTTGCTTCGCAGCGCTTTGTAAAGCTTCCAAAGGCCGCCCGCTTCCTTCGCTTTCGTAAACGTATAACGAATCGCTCGCCAGCCGCCGCCATTCTTAACTTTACGCATTGCATTTTTCCCGCAATTGACATCTGAGCACCGAATGCTCACCTCTACCCGCGTTGACCGCCATGCGAGCGTCAACCAAGTATAACCGAGAAGAACGTTACGTCCCTAGTGCTTCGTTACATCTTAGTTTTGTGAATCTGTACGGGTGGCACGCCCATCGCAGAGCCTCAGGGCGTGCCACCCAAATACGACCAACCCTAAAA
>JANPLP010000093.1:0-12775 GCA_031426595.1 Planctomycetia bacterium
TAAGCAAGCGACGCGTTCCGCCGCGAACCAAATCGCCAAGGAGCCATTGATCGCTGAAGAAGGAACGTACGCAGTAGGCTTGTGGATCGTGCGAGGCGGTTTTGCGAGGCTTAGTCGTAGGCAGGGGGCTGGCCATCGCACTTTAGCGTACCTTGGCAAAGGCCAGTTGTTTGGGTTGCGCGAGCTTTATCACAATCGCCATCGACCGCACAGTTCTATGACGCTCCCTTATCAAGAATCGCTGCGCGCGATCGGCTATGTTGATGCCTTGTGCATTCCAAAGCAGATTGTTTTCGACCATGTACTTCCCTTCATGCGCGCGGCCGACTTGCCCGCGCCGATTGGCACGCCACGCTATCAGTTTGGTCAACCGCTGCTCGACGCGGAACTGATCAGTAGCGATGGGCCAAGTATTGAAACAGGTCTGCTCGAGTTCATCGTTGACAAACGGTTAATGAATGGACGAGAAGCGATGGTGATTGACACCGATCGTTGCACTCGGTGCGACGATTGCCTGCGAGCGTGTGCGACCACTCACGGCGGCGATGCTCCCCTGTTCTCACGCGCTGGTCCGCAGTACGGCCCCTGGATGTTTGCGCAAGCCTGCATGCACTGTGAAGACCCTGTCTGCATGATTGGCTGTCCCACTGGCGCCATTCATCGCGACCAAGAAACTGGAACCATTAACATCAATGCGCAGACCTGTATCGGGTGCAAAGCGTGCGCGGAAAGTTGCCCGTACGACAACATCCGAATGGTCACTACCAGCGACAAACAGGGCCGAGTGCGCGTGGACCAATCCAATGGCTTGCCGATCCTTCAAGCCTCGAAGTGCGACTTGTGCAGTTCGTCGCGATCTGGTCCGGCTTGCCAAGCCGCTTGCCCACACGATGCCTTAGTTCGAATTGATCTCGGAGATTTGCAAAAGGTGAGTCAATGGATGCAACGCAAGGACGCGTAGCCGCGTTCAGACGCCGCAGAATCATCGCTTCCACACTGACACTTGTCGCGGTCATCACCACGGCGCTGGCCGTACAATCGGTCGCCAATCGCTTGGGAGATGCTTCGACGTTGACAGGTTGGACGCTGATGGTTGCGACTGCCGGCCTGTATCTACTTAGCCTGCGCAAAAAACTGATTCAGGTACCGCTCGGGCCCGTTGCTGGTTGGTTGCAGATGCACACCTACATGGGCAGCTTCGCGAGCGTCGTGTTCCTGATGCATATCGGCTGGCCCATTCGCGGTTGGTTTGAAATTGCGCTCGGCGCATGCTTTGTCATCATTGCGGTCACCGGCATCATTCTAGGCTACATGAGTCGCACATTGCCGAAACGTTTGGCCGCCGTGAAGCAAGATTATCGACTGGAGCTGATTCCAGCGCTGCGCTTGTCGGTGACGAAAGAAGCGCACGAATTGGCCATTCAATCAGCCAGCTTTGGCGAAGGCGCTACGTTGGCCGAGTACTATCAGCAGCGGTTGCTACCCTTCTTCCTGAGTCAACGCAGCCTGCTGTATCGATTGGTTCCCACCGGTTATACGCGGCGACAACTGGTCCGCGAGCTGAGCGACTTGGATCGCTACTTAGCCCAGAAGGGCTTGCAGAGCCGGCAAGAATTAACCTTGATGGTTCAAGCGAAAGATGATTTAGATTATCACTACGCGCTGCAAACTCGTTTGCGAATGATGTTTGCAATGCATATCGCGCTCACTTGGTCGCTGGCCGTAATGATCGCCGTTCATGTCGTGTTGGTCTATCGTTTCCAAGGGACGACTTTATGAGCGACGGCGATCGCGAGCAGAAGCCTGAGGAACGCGATTTAACGGCTCCCCGGTTACGACCGGGCGCAACTTGGGTCTGCGGTCACAGTGTGCTTGGATTCGCTTGCACGACTGGTCCAACTGCAAATGGCAAATGCGGCAATCACAAAAAAGTGTGTGGGAAGAACGCACCTGCGACGGACGGCGAATCTCCGTGCAGTTCCTGCACGCTTGCGTGCCACCATCGTACCAATGCATCGGGAACGCATTCGCCGTGGAAGGAATGCGAAGAGGCGGCACGCAGCGCATGCATCCCAGTTCGAAGTGCATGGAGTTTTCGCAACACTCTGGCTCTCAATCTGGCACTCGCTGCAAGTGGCATACTGCTCTGCTTGATGCTTTTTCCTCAACGCGAAGCCGCCTTTGTACCCGGCAGCCTCTCGAGCAAGCATGCGCAGATTCTCGACGGCAAACTGATCTCCGCGCGATGTAGTTCTTGCCATCCTAATTCTCACACACAATCTCCGCTGGCAAACGCACTAGCCACTCAGGACGATTTGTGTATTCGCTGCCATGAAGCCCAACTACCTCAGCTTCATTTACAAAGTCCGCACGACTTAACGCGCGATAGGCTGAAGCAATTGACGCTCGAATCGATTATCCCCTCGGGCATGTTGACTGGAGTTCGGACAGCTCCGGGCGCTACGATCGATTTGGAGGCGCTCCAAGTTACATTCCGCACGGAAGTGATCGCTCAGCTCAATCAAGCTGAGCAACAAACGGACTGCGCGAGCTGTCATATCGAACATCATGGTCGCGAGCACGATTTACAAGCGATTACAGATCAGCGGTGCCAAGCGTGCCATGCTAGACGATTTGCTTCGTTCAGCGATGGGCATCCAGATTTCGAGAACTATCCGGCCGTTCAGCCTCGCGGTATCGCGTTCTCACATGCGGCGCATATGGACAAGTATTTTGCCAAGAAAAACGAATCCTTTGACTGCGCGAAATGCCATGTCGATTCGAATCAGCGTGGGGGCGTTGGCTCTGTTTTTCGCACCCTAGGATTCGATGTGGCCTGCGCACGATGCCATTCAGAACCTATTAATGCGTCGGCGGTCGACGGTTGGGTTATGTTGCAATTGCCCAGCATTGAAGCAAGCGATACGACGTCCAGCGATTCCAAGCTAGCCGACTGGCCAGCCACGGCGCAGTTTGGTTACGAAGGGTCGATCCCGTTAGTAATGCGATCGCTGCTGATGTCCGACCAAGCACTTGAATCGATCATGCAACAACTTCCGGAGTCGGGGGAACTGAAGGCGATTCCCAACTTTGCAACTCAGAAACGTCTGGCAACCACAACTATTGCCGAAGGCACACGTGCACTCATCCGCGACGTCGCTGCCACGGGCCATGCCGCTTGGCGTGCGCGACTTGAATTAGTCATGCAGAACGCCTTGAAAGAGCCGCTGGGTCCGCGCGAACAGAAACTGATTGACGAACTTTGTGCTGGGTTGCCACCCGACATATTTCGACAAATGGAACTCAACTGGTTCAGCTCTAATACCCCCGGGATTGCAGTGGACAGCAATAAAGCAAATCGCTTTGAACTTCAAACCGCGTTGGTCAGCGCGCATCAGGATGACGATCTGCTGATCGGCGGGACTTCGCGGAAAGAACAAAGTCCTGCAGCGGAGCTTAGCGATAACCTTTTATTGGGTCTGCCACCTGCCACTTTGAATCAGAGCGGTGAGGAGCTTACGAGCCCGCGTCGCCAGCAGTTGACGAGATTGAAAGGTGCCGTGCATGTCGTGCAAGGAGGTTGGTATTTGGACCATGAAACCCTTTCACTTCGATACATGCCACGCGGCCACAGCGATCGAACTCTGGCGGCTTGGTCCGAGTTCGCAACGTTGATCGCGGCTGCAACGGAACACAAGCAACTACCGAAACAAGTTCCGGGTGGATGTACCCAGTGCCACACTCTAGATCGCGGCACGGTGCTATCGCCGGCTAGCCAATCGTCAACGTGGGTCGCCTACAGCAAGCCTGCAACGGCTAGAACATTGACGAAATTCGACCATACGCCGCACTTGACCCTGCCGGCTCTGGTCGATTGCAAATACTGCCACAAATTGAAGTTATCGAACGCTGAACGTCTGGCGTCAATTGTGCCTGCATCTGGAGCCAATCAGTTGGTTTCAACTAGCCAAACAAAAACCGTCGAGTGTGAATTCAAAACGATGCACATTGAACAGTGCACCGCGTGCCATCGTCCCAACGCGGCCAGTATCGGATGCACTCAGTGCCATAATTATCATGTTACCGTAGAGCACTAATGAACGTTTAGCGGTCGCGTTCGATCTGTTGCAACACTTGCTCAAGCCGCTGCTGCGTTTGAATCAGTTGCTGTTGCGTTTGCGCTAATTCGGATCGCAATTGCTCGACTTCAGATTGCAAGGAACTGGGTGCGCGTGGGACTGGAGGCGAAGGCACAGGAGGGCGAGTTGTGCGTGGCCGCTCAGCAACGCTCCCCGCGCCTGGTGTACTCGATAGTACCATGCTTTTTATCGATGGCTGCGTTCCGCGATAGACCATTACTTCCGCGGGTTGGCCTGCTTTTGCAGCGCCGATCCACTGCATCAAGTCATCCGCGTTATCTACTGGTGCGCCATTAATTTCAACGATCGCATCGCCGGGACGTATGCCCGCTGCATAAGCGGGTGATTCGCGAGCCACGTTAGTAACTGCTGCACCGCTGAACACCGCCAATCCAAACTGTGAGCGGAAGGCGGGAGTCAGATCGCTAGCCGTGACGCCGAAGTAAGCCGGTCCATCCGCGGGGTCACCGGTAACGCCCAACCGATCAGCAATCGCCGCGTTCTGCAAAACTGCGGTAAGTTCTAGGCTGCGCCCGGCCCGCTTGACTAGAAATTTTGTCGGCCGACCTGGAACAACTCGACGCAACCGGTCCGCCATACCATCTAGATCCGCAATCGCATGGCCATCAATTGCCTGCAATAAATCGCCAACCTTAAACCCGGCTTTCCACGCAGGAGAACTTTCATTCAGACTAGCGACGCGAACTCCGATCCCACCGCCAACTAACTCTTCGACTTCTAAGCCCAGGTAAACACCTGAAGCATCGGCGCTGGCTGCTTCAACGGGCTCTTTTCCGGCCGGGGACAACTGCAGTTCCTGCGACCCGCGGGCGGACGGAACGACAGCTTGACCGCGTTCAAGAATGGAGGGCATGTTATCTGTGCGTGAAGGGTCCACCGGCTTGGGCGGGACACTTTGACTGGGCGGATTGCGGCGCGGGGGGGGAAGTACCTCGTCGGCAGTGCCAGCGTTGCCTGAAGACTTCTCAGTTGCTGGGGGCGCGGACGTATTGGGAACCGCGTCGTTCAGTTTTTCGCGAACCACGGATTCCAGCTTCTCTAAGAACGATTGGCCGTAAGTCGCATTTGCGTCCATCGACAAGATGCATGCCGTCGCGATAGCACAGCGCAGTAGGCCGCGAGCGGGTTTCGATGCCTTGACGATTGACTTGACGTTTGATTTGACGATTGACTTGGCTTGGGCGACGGCTGACGCGCACATCCGACTTTCAAAAAACTTTATCATTCCATTCCCCTCATCTTCCCGGGCTCGAGAATCAACTATGATCGCTATTGTAACTGAACCGCGCTTTAGGGATCATACCAAAGCGAATCACTTGCACCGCTGCTCGTTCGAGTTCCGCATTTTTCTTGGGTATTACTTCTTGTGGCGGGTGAGGATTAAGCTCCTGAGAAGTCAAAATTACGCGGAATATGAAACAGACAGTTAGTCACCATGCCAGCAATCACTCCTATATCAATTTTACCGGAGAGTATCTGGCAGTTGTTGCGCTGGATTCATTTCGAGCTACCGGACGAAGAATTCGCGATGCTGTTAGCTGACATTGAGCCGCGAATAAGCAGGCAGTCCCAGCTCGCTCCTATGGAAATAGTGGAAGGCAGATCGCGGGTCGTGGCCGCTTATTTTATTCAGCTTGAAGGAAGTGTCGCGACACTTGGTGGCCTGCGTACAAAAGTGGGTCGAGAGTTGCTAGCCGGAGAGTTGATCGACGAGTATTTTCGGAAGCTGCAAGCTGCTGGTATTGCCCAAGTTCAGGCCTTGGTGGACTCGAAAGATGTCGCCGCCAAGCTGGCCATGTTGCACTCATCTTTTCGCCAAGTCACCACCGTCAGGCACTTGTTGTTCGATTTAAGAATCCCGTTTTCCCAGACTAACTTTTCGCGGCTTGCCTCGAACTATTCCCTGCGTCCAGCTTGTGAGTTTACTCGCGAGCGGGTCGATCAATTAGTCGACGAAACCTTTCAAGCTACGCTCGACTGTCCCGACCTAGACGGACTGCGCACCAGCGCCGAGGTGGTTGGAGGCCTTCTTGAAGCCAAGCCATGGGATGAGAATTTGCCGTGGTGGGTTCTCTGTCAAGGTTCAACCCCTGTGGGCTGCTCGTTTGTAAACCCGCATCCAAAGTCGATCTATGAGCTCGCCTATGTCGGGCTGGTGCCATCGGTTCGAGGACGCGGATTGGGTCGGTTATTAGTGGAAGCGGCGATGGCCGATTGCTCGCGACATGGCGGCGAGTACTTAGCGACTGCAGTCGACATACAGAACTGGCCAGCGTGTCATATCTATCGGTCGCTCCGTTTTTCAGAGCTACGAGAACTGGGTGTTTGGCTACCGAAGGTTGCAAAAAGCCAACTAGCAACCGCTTAGGTTAGATCGAAATCAGTTATGCAAGGTCCAGTTTCAGCGTCTGACCAGCGACTTAATTCCCAGCACTGTACCTTGTGTGCACTCGTTTGCGATTCGCGCTCGGGATTAACCAACCAATGCACACGACGTAATCGCTGGTTGCAGTCCCCGGCAAGCGCGCACTTCGCGACGGAATGTATCGACCCGCACGACCCGCTGATGAATCTGGTAGTTGATGCGAAGACACTCATCTGGCTCGATGCTTGTGACGTGCAGACAGCCCGCGCAGCCGTGGCATTGGCTAAGCAAACGGGTGCAACGATTCATGTGGGGCAGTCGACTGGATCTCATGCAGTAAGAAGTGTCATGTCGAGCGGAGGGTGGTTCGGTACGACGTTAAGCGAAGTCGCCGCTCGTGCGCAGTTGATCGTGACACTCGGCGATGGAATCCTAAGTGAATCGCCGTTGATCGCAGAGCGTTTCTTTCATTCGCCGACCCGACGTTCACAGCCAACTTGGTTGCACATTTCCGCCCATGAAGCAGGTCGTCCATCGTTAAGCGACTCCTCCAGCACGCCTCATCCTAGGCTGCATTATGCCACGTTGCATTGGCCGCGGGAAACTTGGTTCTCAGAGCTGTCGAACCTCGCACTGCAAATTCAGCAGCCTGATTTGCACCCGCCGATCACCGCTGAAAATCTTTCCCTGCGACCGACTGCAATGCTGACGAAAAGCAATGCAAGCCGCGTGAGTTCCTTGGACTTGTTGGCCCAACTGCGTTTATCAAGTCAAGTGGTTTGGGTGTGGGACGTCGATGAACTGCGTTTTGGAACCGACGAATTGATTGTTCGCCGATTGCTCAGCGTAGCGAGTTCTCTCAACGAAGCGGGTCGTTGTTCGCTGTTACCTTTAGACATGAATGTGGGGCGGGTCACAGCAGAAGAAACTCTGTTATGGCTGACCGGTTGTCCAGGAACGGCGAGTTGGTTGGGTGATCGCTGGTATCGCTCAGAATCCTACTCCGGATATTCGCTCGAGCAGTGGGCCAGTGCTTTTCCAACCATCTTGCTCATTAGCAACCTAGCGAGTGATCGGTCACTTCCGAACGTCGCGGCGACAGTGACGCTGCAATCGCGACCTGCATGTCATGTGAGCCAAATTCAAGTGGCTGCGGTCGGAACGGAATGCTCCGGACATCTGTTTCGAGGTGACCGCGGCACCGTCCATTATTTGCAAGCGACAGAGCCCCGGACGTTACCTTCAGCGGCTGAGCTGATATCACAGTTGGCGCAGCGGTTGAATGCTGCGGCAGAGTCGGAGGTCAAGGATGCTCATTGAGCTGCAGAATTGCCGAGTCGTCGATCCAACTCAACCGCAATTGAAATCGTCCCAAGCCCGCCTCACCAGCGTCTGGATCGAAGATGCTAACATCGTCGCAGCACCCAGCTCCGGTGCAGCAGATCGTAAGGAAGATCTTGAAGGTGCGATCGTAATGGCAGGTGGAATCGATCTGCACACGCACATAGGTGGCGGCAAAGTCAACTTGGCACGTATGCTAATGGCCGATATCACTGGTCGAAGTCAAACTCATCGCAGACATGAACGACAAGAACTCAATTCGACTCCCGCGGGTTGCATTTGGCCTACTGGGCTCAACGGACAACTTTATGCAAGGATGGGCTACACGGCCTGTTTCGAGCCCGCCATGATGCTTTCACAGGCTCGGCATACCCATCTCGAATTGGCAGATACCCCTATCTTAGACACCGGGGCTTACGTGGTTCTTGGCAACGAGGACTGGTTGTTGAAGGCGCTTGGTTCGCAAGTGACTGACGAAAGCCTCAAGTGCTTGGTCGCTTGGTCAGTAAACGCTTCGCAAGCGCTGGCCGTAAAGGTAGTGAACCCAGGTGGAATTAGCGCGTTCAAGTTCAATCAGCGCGAGTTGGCGGTGGATCAATCGCACGCAAAATATGGTGTAACGCCACGTGACGTGATCCGCCGATTGACGGCTGCCGTCGATGACCTCGGATTGGCTCATCCACTGCATGTCCATGCAAGCAACTTGGGGGTTCCCGGCAACATTGCATCCACGATTGCCACACTTGAAGCCGCTGAAGGACGACGCATTCATTTGACTCATGCCCAATTCAATTGCTACTCAGGACCATTCAGCAAGGATGATATCGGATTCGCGATGGGGAGCGGCGCTGAACAGCTCAGCCGTTATGTCAACCAGCATTCAAACGTGACGCTTGACGTCGGGCAAGTGATCTTTGGTCAGACAGTGACCATTTCGGCCGATGAAGCCGCACAGTTTCGCAACCGTATCTACGCAGCACCCCAGAAATTTTTCCTCAGCGATGTCGAATGCCAAGCCGGCTGTGGCGTGGTGCCGATGGTATACAGCGACCAGCATTATGTTCACAGTCTTCAGTGGACGATTGGGCTGGAATTGCTCTTGTTGATCGAGGACCCGTGGCGAGTCTTTTTGACGACCGATCATCCCAACGGCGGGCCGTTCACAAGTTACCCGCATTTGATTCGGTTGCTGATGGATCGCTCATTTCGGCAATCGATGCTCGCCACGATCCATCCCCAAGTGGCCGCTCGCACGCTGCTGCGTGAACTGGACCGCGAATACTCAATTGATGAGATCGCGACTATCACCCGTGCCGCTCCGGCTCGAATACTTGGCCTACATGATTGCGGTTCACTTGCGCCGGGGAAACGAGCGGACCTGGTCGCTTACGGTGCTGAAGCTGATTGGGAAGCGACCTTCCGCTCCGCGCGGTTGCTGGTGAAGAATGGAGTCGACGTGGTTCGCGATGGCGAAGTGGTCAACTTCGCAGCAGCCAAAAAAACTTATACTGCTCGACCTGCGTTCGATTCAAGCGATTTTGCTGCTTGGAGTTCAACGATTGAACAGTGGCTTCGCGTACCGTCGCAGTCACTGTGCATTTCCGACAACGAACTGGCTGAGATCTCTGCCAATGATTTTTAGTCGCACGCGGCTAACGCAGAGCCTCAAAAGGTTGAACTGGCATCCATTCGAGTTAAAAACGCGCTCAACCTGGATAGCTATTCAAACGCTGATAAATCATAATTCTAAGCCCAACACGGCTCATTATTGCCTCAAGCCTTCTTAATGGACAATCAAATCACCATGTCAAAACCAAAGATTAATCGCAGATCGTTATTAGCAGGTTCATTAGCCGTCGGCGCAGTATGGACTTTTCCACAGTCCCGTACTCGAGCCGCAATGGCGAACGATGAAGTTCGTATGGGCTTCATTAGCTGTGGTGGACGAGCGGGCGAGCATCTGCAGGTGTTCGGTAAAATGGAAGGTGTGAAGGTTGCCGCGCTCTGCGATCCGGATGCGAAACGTGTGGCTAGTAAAAAGAAAGAGCACCCCGATGCTAAGACTTACGAAGACCTTCGCAAACTGATCGATGATAAAGAGATTGACGCGGTGTTAGTCGCGACATCCAATCACTGGCATTGCCTCGCATCCATTTGGGCGATGCAAGCGGGCAAGGATGTTTACGTGGAAAAGCCGTTGTCGCACTCGCAGTGGGAAGGTGAACAGACGGTCGCAGCGGCGCGGAAGTACAAACGCATTTGCCAAGTCGGAACGCAGCAACGTTCAGACCCTATGCAAGCTGAGATTAAAAAATTCTTGCATGAAGAAAAGGCTCTCGGCAAACTGCTGAATTGCCGCGTCAATCGTTACGGTGTGCGAGCGCCGATTGGCAAAACTGAAAAGCCTCTGCCGATTGATCCGTCCGTGAACTATGACCTGTGGCTGGGACCAGCTCAGGATTTGCCCATGTACCGCAACGCTTTGCAGTACGATTGGCATTGGAACTTCAATACTGGTTCGGGCGAGATGGGAAACTGGGGTGTACATGTGCTCGACGATGCTCGCAACAACGTCTTCCTCGACAAGGTCACGTTGCCGAGACGAGTCATGGGTGGTGGCGGTCGCGTGGCATGGAACGATGATGCTGAGACGCCAAACGTACATTTCGTTTACTTTGATACGGGTGAAGTTCCGACCTTGATTGGCCTTTCCAATCTTCCCGAAGCACCTGGTAAGAATGGTTCGCCCAAAGTCAAAGGCCCGGGATCAGGTTACGTCGTCCAGTGCGAAGGAGGTCGCTTTGAAGGTCAACGCGGTCGCGCAGTCGCCTTTGACAAGGACGGCAAAGAGATCCGCACCTTTAAAGGGAACAGTGGCGGTAAAATGCATCAACAGAACTTTATCGATGCGGTTCGTCGTCGCGATCCAGGCGTTTTAAATACCGAAGTTCTCGTGGGGCATCATTCGACCGGCTGGTGCAACATGGCTAACATCGCTTATCGAGCTGGTTCGCAATTCACACCGGCCGCTGCGGCGTCGCTCGCGAAGGAAGTTCCGGGCTGGGGAGAATTGGTCGAAGAGATGAAGCAGCACTTGGCGGCTCATTCGATCGATATCAACAGCATGGAGATTCGCCTTAGCCCAATGCTGGAGATCGACCCTGATAAAGGTCAGTTTGTTGGCTCGAGCGCTGAAGCGGCCAATAAGTTCCTGAAGCGCGAATACCGCGCTCCTTACGTTGTGCCGCAGATTACCTAATGCTTAGGTAAAACAGTGAGTTACCGAACGCCTCCAACCACCCAAACCCGGTGTCGCGACCAACCGCCGTTGCGATCCTGGGTTGGTTTTTGGCTTTGATCCAGTAGCGTTACGACATTAGCCAGCGTAACACTGTACCTTTTGCCACGCCAAGTTGCTGAGCTGTTACGGCTGGCAAAATTCCGCGAAGAAGGTGACAATAGTACGCCTACAGGTCGTCTACTCTCCACTTTTCGCCCGCTTGATAGCCTACTGCCATGAATGAACAAAACGGTTCCGCATCGGTTCCCAACGACAACGCTGGTCAGCCTTTCCGCGTTGAGTACGCATCGCGCGTTCACCGGTTGCCGCCGTACTTGTTTGGGCGAATCAACAATACGCTTTATCAGAAGCGTCGCGCCGGAAACGATGTGATCGATCTCGGTATGGGCAACCCCTCCGATCCTCCTGAACGCATTATCATGGAGAAACTTTGCGAAGCGGCCTACGATGAACGCAATCACGGCTACAGCAAATCGAACGGATTGCTGAACCTGCGGCGCGAGCTGACCAGCAAGTATTTCCGCAAGTATGGTGTGCGGCTTGACCCCGAGACTGAAGCCATTGTCTGCTTGGGGAGCAAAGAGGGCTTTAGTCACATGTGCTTGTCATTGATGGGCCCAGGCGATACAGCCATGATTCCCGCGCCGTATTTTCCAGTTCATATGTACGGCGTTATTCTCGCGGCCGGGAATGTCGTAGCACTCGAAGTTGCAGACAGCGAAAAATTCTTAGCCAACATTGCTTACACGTGCCAACATTTCTACCCAAAGCCTAAGCTGCTGATAATCAACTACCCGCACAACCCTTCGACGGTAACGGTCGAGCAGAGTTTCTTCGACGAAGTGGTGAAGCTCTCCAAGCGGTACGGGTTCATGGTCATCAGCGACTTTGCTTACTCCGATGTGGCCTTTGACGGATATCAACCGCCGAGTTTCTTGGCGAGTGCCGGGGCGAAGGATGTGGGTGTTGAGTTCACAACGATGAGTAAAGGTTACAACATGGCGGGTTGGCGCGTTGGGTTCTGCACCGGCAATGCAGACATGATTCGTGGTTTGGCAACCATCAAAGGTTACTATGACTACGGCATGTTCCAAGCGATTCAGATCGCCGCAATCGTCGCGCTTCGCGATACGGAGGCTGCGGTCGAGAACCAATCCATGATCTATCAAGGCCGCCGCGACGTGTTGGTCGAGGGACTGCATCGTATCGGTTGGGAAGCCACAACACCTAAGGCGGGTATGTTCGTTTGGGGCAAGGTCCCGGAGAAGTGGCAAGCCCGTATGAATACGCTCGACTTTGCCATGATGTTGCTCGAACACGGCGATGTCGCGGTCAGTCCGGGCACGGGATTTGGACCCGCGGGCGAAGGTTACTTACGCATGGCGCTCGTCGAGAACGAAAATCGCCTACGCCAAGCGGTCCGTCAGATCGCTCGTTGCTTGGACAAAATGGAACAGCAATATTCGCCCGCTTCTCGCGAATCTGCAGTTGGTTGAATCGCACGGGGCTCGCGATGCTATTTGTCCCCGCCGGTGGATGCTTAGCCTAAATGGGTTGGCTCAGACGTTGCATGATTGGCGAGTTTAGATGAACTTTATATCCAGCAGC